>NZ_JAQZSD010000064.1:0-24469 GCF_028674935.1 Lysinibacillus sp. CNPSo 3705
GTCGCTAGGCATAATACCCAGGAGGATTAGCTCAGCTGGGAGAGCACCTGCCTTACAAGCAGGGGGTCGGCGGTTCGAGCCCGTCATCCTCCACCATTTTGGTCCCGTGGTGTAGCGGTTAACATGCCTGCCTGTCACGCAGGAGATCGCCGGTTCGATCCCGGTCGGGACCGCCATTTTTATGCCGGTGTAGCTCAGTTGGTAGAGCAACTGACTTGTAATCAGTAGGTCGTGGGTTCGACTCCTATCGCCGGCATCATCCCTTGGAGGGGTAGCGAAGAGGCTAAACGCGGCGGACTGTAAATCCGCTCCTTAGGGTTCGGCGGTTCGAATCCGTCCCCCTCCACCATTTTAGGGGCATAGTTCAACGGTAGAATAGAGGTCTCCAAAACCTTTGGTGTGGGTTCGATTCCTACTGCCCCTGCCAGGTTTCGAGGTACTCGTTATCAAAGACTACTATCATTACATATAGTGGCGATTGTGGCGAAGTGGTTAACGCACCGGATTGTGGTTCCGGCATTCGTGGGTTCGATTCCCATCAGTCGCCCCATTTAATAATTGGGGTATAGCCAAGCGGTAAGGCAACGGATTTTGATTCCGTCATGCCTAGGTTCGAATCCTAGTACCCCAGCCATTCATTTTTTAGTTTGAGCCATTAGCTCAGTTGGTAGAGCATCTGACTTTTAATCAGAGGGTCGAAGGTTCGAGTCCTTCATGGCTCATCATTTTTTATAAATGCGCCCGTAGCTCAATTGGATAGAGCGTCTGACTACGGATCAGAAGGTTATGGGTTCGACTCCTGTCGGGCGCGCCAAATAAGCCAATAATATCGGAATGTAGCTCAGCTTGGTAGAGCACTTGGTTTGGGACCAAGGGGTCGTAGGTTCGAATCCTGTCATTCCGACCATCTTTCCTGATTATGGGGCCTTAGCTCAGCTGGGAGAGCGCCTGCCTTGCACGCAGGAGGTCAGCGGTTCGATCCCGCTAGGCTCCACCATTTATATAATTTCCGGAGGTATACCCAAGTCTGGCTGAAGGGATCGGTCTTGAAAACCGACAGGCGGGTAACACCGCGCGGGGGTTCGAATCCCTCTACCTCCTCCATTTTTCCGGGTCAGTAGCTCAGTTGGTAGAGCATTAGATTGAAGCTCTAAGTGTCGGCGGTTCGATTCCGTCCTGACCCACCATCTGCGGGTGTAGTTTAATGGTAAAACCTCAGCCTTCCAAGCTGATGTCGTGAGTTCGATTCTCATCACCCGCTCCACAAAATAATGGGCCTATAGCTCAGCTGGTTAGAGCGCACGCCTGATAAGCGTGAGGTCGATGGTTCGAGTCCATTTAGGCCCACCATTATTCCGAAGTAGCTCAGTTGGTAGTAGCACCTGACTGTTAATCAGGTTGTCGCAGGTTCGAGTCCTGCCTTCGGAGCCACGGCCCGTTGGTCAAGTGGTTAAGACACCGCCCTTTCACGGCGGTAACACGGGTTCGAATCCCGTACGGGTCATCAAGCATGTTGCACATTAGTGTGACATGCTTTTTTTTATGCCAACTATACTGACAAACAAAGGTCACCAAGCGTTAAAGAAATGCCATAGTATTAACGTCTATACCTAAATACTGCAAAGGGAATGTAAATGTCTCCTAAATCGCGTGTTACCTACTTAGGAATAAAAAACGTTATAAATCCATGCTCAATAGTTTTCCCTCTTAAATTCCCGTAATGACTACCAAAAATAAGCAGCATTATCCATAAATAATTATAGTTTTAGAAAGATTAAAGAGAAATGATATAAAATATTGAACAAAGTATTTCATATATAAAATATGTATGTTTTCTGGCAGATTTTTTCGTGGTGATAATAGTTCCATTCCTCTAATATGAGGGTAGATGGAGGAATTCGATATGAATTTACAAGAAGTACAGCGGTTTTTAGAACTTTATCAAATAGAGCAAAATGAGTCTATAACATGGCTTGAAAATAAATTACAGCAAATTACAACGGCAGGAGAATATATACCGACAACGGAAGAATTAATCTTTGGTGCTCGAGTTGCTTGGCGCAATAGTAATAAGTGCGTTGGCCGACTGTTTTGGCAATCATTGCATGTTGTAGATGCCCGCGATATTTCAAATGAGGAGGATATCTTCAACGCATTGCTTAAACATATTCAATATGCAACAAATGGTGGAAAGATTCGTCCAACAATAACGGTTTTTGCACCGGGGCGCGTTCGTATATGGAATCATCAACTAATCCGTTACGCTGGCTATGAAACGGAATCTGGAATCATTGGTGATCTGCATTCTGTTGAGTTTACAAAAGTATGTGAGTCACTTGGCTGGCAGGGAAAGAGAACGGCATTTGATGTGCTTCCACTTGTTATACAGGTGGATGGAAGGGAGCCACAAGTGTTTACGATCCCTGACGAGTATGTACTAGAGGTACCAATTCGTCATCCAGAATCCTCTCAAGTAGCGAAGCTAGGATTAAAGTGGTATGCAGTGCCGATTATTTCGAGCATGCGCTTCCAAATGGCAGGTATTGATTTTGAGGCGGCCCCATTCAATGGTTGGTATATGGGTACCGAAATAGGGGCACGTAATTTAGCAGATCATGAGCGTTATAATATGCTGCCTGCTATAGCAGAAATTTTTAACCTTGATACAACGAAACAGGCTTCTTTATGGCGTGATCGTGCATTAGTTGAGCTGAATATAGCCGTTCTACATTCCTTTAAAGAAGACGGTGTCAGCATAGTAGATCACCATACAGCTGCACAGCAATTTAAATTGTTTGAGGAAACAGAAGCAGTAGCGAATCGTGAAGTTACAGGCAATTGGACGTGGTTGATTCCACCTCTTTCACCAGCTACGACCCATATTTTTCATAAGCCTTATGTTAATGTTTACAATACACCGAACTATTTTTATCAGAAACCACCTTATTAGGAGAAAGGCAGTTCACTTTAATTTCCTTCGCTGTCCAAACATCGGCTGTAATAGAGGAACTAAGGATTTTGTGCAAATACAAAGCACCTCATGATTATGCCTAGGCATAGATCATGAGGTGCCATTTTTAATTTACATATTCATTTTTAGAAGCCTTAAATGAACATATGAAGAGTATCAATACAACGACAACAAATAACCAACCAGCGGTATTCCAGCCACCGAATAAATCATGTAAATAACCAAATAAGATCGGACCGGTTGCGGCTAATAAATATCCTAATGATTGTGCAAATCCTGATAAATCGGCTGCCTCAAAAGCTGTACGGGTACGTAATGTAAAGAACATCATCGCTAATGCAAATGAAGCACCTCCGGCTAATCCTAGTAGTACCATCCACAGTACAGCGAGGCTTGTCCATTCCATGACTACTCCGATAAAGCCAATTAAGTAAAATAGCGTAAACATTAAAACGAGAGGACGTTGAGATGTCATTTTACTAGCGATAATAGGCACAGCTAATGCCATTGGAACTTGTGAAAATTGCATAATGGAAAACATCCAGCCTGCACGATCTGCAGCTAATCCTTGTGATATATAAATTTCAGGAATCCAAGCGGCAGTTGTGTAGAATAATAATGACTGAAATCCCATAGCTCCCGCTACTGCCCAAGTAACAGGTGATTTCCATAATGGTGTACGTTCTTTCGTAGTCTTAACAGTCGGTTCAGGCTTATTAAATTGCAATTGTGGAATCCAAATTACAATGGTTAACACCACAAGAACAAGTGAGATTGCCAGTGCGCCTTGCCAACCAAGTGATGAATTGGCAACAGGATAGCTAATGCCAGCACCAAGTCCAGCCGTTAAATTCATCGACATTGTGAAAAATGCCATAAGTAAACCTACGTGATAGGGAAATTTCAATTTAAGTAATCCTGGAATAAGTACATTACCGAATGAAATGGCTATACCAATTAGCATCGTACCAAATACGAGTAAACTAGTTGTGCCAACGGAGCGTAGTACAATTCCTCCCCCTAAAAGAACAGTTGATAACAATAATGTTAATTCTAGTCCAACTTTACGTGCGACAACTGGTGCGAATGGTGAAATGATTGCAAATGCTAGCAATGGGATCGTTGTTAGAAAGCCTGCTAGTATATTGGATATGCCGAGGTCTTCGCGAATAAAGGAAATAATTGGTCCAACAACTGTTAGCGGCATCCGTAATGTCGAGGCAATACAAATTACGCCGATAACGAGTAATAAGGTCGTGCCTTTCCAATTAATTTTCCTGCTAGGATAAGTATCGGTATGTTCATGAGTAGTCAAATAAATCTCCCCTTGGTAGAACAATTCTAATTGAATCACTATAACACTTTATCACATAAATAAAAATAGTGGAAAATTCATAAAATATAGAATATTACTCGGGTTATTGAAATGCCATAGGTCGTATGTTAAACTAATACCCATCATAAATTTAATATTTAATGCCTCATGTTTGTAATGAGGTAGAGGTCGCGGTATTTAAGAGTATGTTAATGGAAATGACAAGCATTAGAGAAATTAGCTGAAAGGAAATACTGCCGAAGTGTGAGGGGACTTGAAAACCTCATGCTGGGGCTGTCTCCGAAAGGAACAGAACTGTCACGTTTGAACAACGTGTTGAGCTATCATTTTGAAGGAACAGAGGATTTACTTAGCCATCACAGCAACGTTCATGTGATGGCATTTTTTTGCCTCTTAAAAAGGAAGGAAGCTATATCGTGAGTGAAATAAAAGTCAATCAGCTCGGTCATAAAGCACCGAAGCTGAAAAAAGAATTAAAAAGCCGTCATATTACAATGATTTCATTAGGCGGTACAATCGGTACAGGGTTGTTTTTAGCTAGTGGTGGTGCCATTGCGCAAGCAGGTCCTGGCGGTGCACTACTCGCTTATGCATTAATCGGAATCATGGTGTATTTTTTAATGACGAGCTTAGGGGAAATGGCAGCTTATATGCCATCATCAGGCTCTTTTAGTACGTACGCTACAAAATTTGTAGATCCAGCTTTAGGCTTTGCACTTGGTTGGAACTATTGGTACAACTGGGCAATTACAATTGCAGCGGAAATTTCTGCTGTCTCATTAATTATGAAATATTGGTTCCCAGATAGCTCATCAGCACTTTGGACTGTTTTATTTATTGCTGTAGTTTTAACGTTCAATCTATTATCGGTAAAAAGCTATGGTGAGAGTGAATATTGGTTTGCAATGATAAAGGTTGTTACAGTAATTATTTTTATTATCATCAGTTTTTTAATGATTTTTGGTATTTTAGGAGGACAAGCTCCTGTAGGCTTTACGAATTTCTTCATTAGTGATGGACCATTCCACGGAGGTCTCCTTGCTACATTTGGTATTTTCTTAGCTGCGGGATTCTCGTTCCAAGGGACAGAGTTACTTGGAATAACAGCAGGTGAAACGGATGACCCTGGTAAAAATATTCCGAAAGCCGTTAAGTCTGTTTTCTGGCGAATTCTTTTATTCTATATTTTAGCGATTGCTGCAATCGGGATGCTAATTCCTTTTACAGACGCACGTTTATTATCAGAAGATATCGCTGTTTCACCATTTACACTAGTGTTCGATCGTTTAGGAATTGCCTTTGCTGCATCATTGATGAATGCAATCATTTTAACGGCAATGCTGTCAGCAGGGAATTCAGGGCTTTACGCATCGTCACGTATGCTTTGGCAATTAGCGGTAGATGGCCATGCACCGAAAATTTTTACTAAACTAAGCCGTCGAGGTATCCCGATTTACGCATTACTGGCGACTTTAGCTATAGGCTGTCTAGCATTTTTAGCTTCATTCTTTGGTGATGGTGTAGTCTATATATGGCTTCTAAATGCCTCAGGGATGTCTGGCTTCATTGCCTGGTTAGGTATTGCATTTAGCCATTATCGTTTCCGTCGAGCATTCGAGGTACAAGGCTTAGATCCGAAATTATTGCCGTATAAAGCAAGGCTATTCCCATTCGGCCCGCTATTTGCCTTTACGGTTTGTATGATTGTTGTTATTGGACAAAACTACAATGCCTTTATGGGTGAAACAATAGATTGGTACGGAGTCCTTGTCTCATATATCGGTATTCCACTGTTCCTACTGTTATGGCTTGGCTATAAAATTAAGCATAAAACAAAAATGCTTCCATTAGAGCATTGTGATTTAAAAGTCGAACAATAAAAAATAAAACTGTCCTGTGAGTCATAGAAAATGACTTGCAGGGCAGTTTTTTTAGGTAAATAATAAATTAGTAATTCTAGACGTACAATCAACATACACCAAGTGAACAACTGGCGAGAATAAAAAGAGAACTTTAGTCTATCCAATCGTCGCCCACTTTTGAAGCATAACCTTAATATGGTAAACTGATAGATAAATAACACATCAGCGAATTTTGGGTAAGGCATTTGTTATAAATTGGAGTGGAGGCTGGACCACTCCTTTGGGATTAGCGTCACAGATGAGACCTTGGAGCGTAGCGAATGTTATCAGTGCAAAAGTGAAGCGGCATTAACGAAAGCGCCTGCCAGAATGGAAATCAGTCCCTTGTTATGGTGATGATACAAAGAAACGGCAAGTCATATATAGACTACTTTAAGTTAGGAAGAGGTGCAGGATAGTGCAAAAGCATATTTTACTAGTAGAAGATGACGATGCTATTCGTGAAATGGTGGAAAATTATTTAACGATGGAGGGATTCCTTGTCACCTCTGCAGAAAATGGAGAAGAAGCAGTACAAAATTGTTTAAATAATTCTTTTGATTTAGTGATCTTGGATATTATGATTCCGAAACTTAATGGATTAGAAGTTTTAAAGATTATCCGAGAGCAAGCATCACTGCCAATTATCATTATGTCAGCCAAGGATAGTGATGTTGATAAAGCGTTAGGATTAGGATTAGGGGCAGATGATTACATCGCGAAGCCATTTTCGATGCTGGAATTTTCGGCACGTGTTAAAGCCGCAATTCGTAGAGCTACAAAATACTCTAGTCAAGTAGAAGAGAAGAAAGATATTGTCGAGATCGCCAACTTATCGGTTGACCTTGTTAATTTTTCAGTTGAGAAGGATGGACAGCAAATTAAGCTCACATCAAAGGAATTTGGCATCTTAAAATTATTCATGACAAATCGTAACCGAGTTTTTACAAAGCAGCAAATTTACCAATTGATTTGGAATGATGCTTATTATGGGGATGAAAATATTATTAATGTACATATAAGAAGATTACGCGAAAAAATTGAAGACGATCCATCCAATCCTCTATATATTAAAACACTTTGGGGAATCGGCTATAAATTCGAAGGATAAACAGATGATGATATTACTATTACTGATGATTGTGTTACTTGTAGGTATAATTATTTTTCAGGTGAGAGCAAAAAAACAACAGAACGCTATGATTCAATACATGCATCAAAAACTGCAAGCAATCATTAACGAGCAATCGAGCGAGAAGATTTTAGTGTCGACAGCTAATCATGAATTACAGCAGCTATTAATTGCAGTGAATGCGTTGCTAGACCACAACCAAAAAGTACTGGCGACACATCGAAAAATGGAAAGCTCTATGAAAAAGATGTTGTCTAATATTTCCCATGATCTTAAAACGCCCTTAACAGTTGTACTAGGTTATACGGAAATGCTTAAGCTTAAGCAATCACTTAATGAAGAGGAGCGGCAACGGTTGCTCACAGGCGTTCATTCGAAAACATTGGAAGTATTGAAAATAATTCATACATTTTTTGACCTGGCAAAATTGGAGGCAGGAGATACAGATTATCCAATGACGAAAATTAATGTAAGTGAAATTTGCCGCAAAAATATTTTATCATTTTACGATATGATCACATCTATGGGACTAGAAATCGATATAGCAATACCAGAGATATCCGCATATGCACATGGCAATGAAGAAGCGCTAGATAGGGTTTTGAATAATTTACTATCAAATGCGGTTGCCTATGGGGCAGCAGGAAACATCATTGGGCTCACAGTAAGAAATGATGATACGAATATTTTTATTGATGTCTGGGACCGTGGGCAGGGGATCGACGAGTATCATATTGATAATGTTTTTGAAAGAATGTATACACTTGAGGATTCCAGAAATAAATCCTTCCAAGGGAGTGGCCTTGGCTTAACCATTACAAAACGTCTTGTAGAATTAATGGAGGGTTCCATCCAACTTTCTAGTATCCCATATGAGAAGACCATTTTTACAGTTTCTTTAAAACGAATGACATATTGAGCAGTCATGCTTGTAGGGCAATTTTATAGCTTTACAAGCTTTTCTTCTGCGCTTAAGAAATTTGTAAGAATCAAGTAATAAATTAGAGAGTTTCATTTTTTATAATAAGGATAGCTAAATTTAAGGGAGAGATCTACATGACATATATTGTGAAAACAAATCAGCTTACGAAAGTGTTTGAAGGTAAAGAAGTCGTTTCTGCTGTAACTATGCATGTGAAAAAGGGGGAGATATACGGTTTTTTAGGTCCTAACGGTGCCGGAAAAACGACAGTTATGAAAATGCTCACAAACCTTACGAAGCCAACGAGTGGAGATATTGAAATCTTTGGTGAAAAATTAATGGACCGCTCATTCGACGTGCTGAAAAGGATGGGAACAATTATTGAATACCCGATTTTTTATGAAGATTTAACAGCAAAGGAAACCTTAGAATTACATTGCGAATATATGGGCTACTATGACAAGAAAGAGATTGCGCATGTTCTAGGTTTAGTAAAATTAACAAATACGGAGAATAAGCGTGTAAAAGACTTTTCTCTTGGGATGAAGCAACGGTTGGGTATTGCGCGTGCAATTATTACTAAGCCGGAATTACTTATTTTAGATGAGCCGATTAATGGACTAGATCCAGTTGGCATTAAAGAGCTTCGAGAACTATTCAAGATGCTTTGTAAAGAGTATGGAATTACGATTATTATCTCTAGTCATATTTTGGGTGAAATTGAACAATTGGCAGATACAGTTGGGGTTATTAAAGATGGAAGATTGATTAAGGAAGTTTCAATGGACGCCGTCAATCGTAGTCAAACAGATTATATTGAAGTGATCGTCAATAATGGGCAAAAGGCTGCCTTTATTATAGAAAGTACATTAAATATTACTAATTTTAAACTAATGGATGACAATTGCATTCGAATTTATGATTCGACAGCTTCACAAAAGGTGCTATCTAAAACATTGATTGAGCATGATATTGAAATTGAGGGCATTAGCAAAAAAACAAGCTCATTAGAGGATTATTTCTTGAAGTTAATTAATGGGGGTGTAGTTAGTGCTTAATTTAATGCGTCTAGAAATGAAAAAATATCATATCGGTTCATATATAAAAAAAGCTGTTTTTGCAAATTTTATATTACTAGGTGTTACATTTATGCTTATATTTATTACTAAAGTAGAAGGGGATCAAGATCTCCGAAATTATCAGGCGGCATTTGGCTTTATAGATTCTGGTGTAAGAGCAGTGTTTATTATTTTCGCCAGTGTGTTAATCGCCAAATTCATTATTGGAGAATTCAAATATAAAACTATCACTGTAGCATTTATGTATCCATTAAGTAGAAAAAAATTAATTGCTTCAAAGCTAGCCATTGTTGTTCTTTTCACTTTCTGTGCAATTATTTTATCGACGATTTTTATAACAGCGGTTTTTTGTATTGTTAGTGAGAGTTTCCAACTGCTTTCAGATCCATTGTCGTTCTCTTTCATAATACAACGAATTCCCGTTGTGATCATGAATGCAGTTGCAGCATCATGCATCGCATTAATACCATTGTATTTTGGCATGAAAAAATACTCCGTTCCGGCAACGATCGTATCATCTATATTAATTGTATCGGTTGTTTCATCAAATACGGGTAACTTCAGTTTGTATGATATTATTTTCATCCCAATCACTTTAGCTATTATCGGTATAAGTGTGGCCTATTTATCATTCCGAAACATTGAGAAAATAGATATTTAACTTCTTTCAGCAAATGTTTTCTGTAGCGAAAGTAAAGCGTTAGCAACAATGTATTTTAACTGTGCGAAAGGTGTAGAGAAACGAAGCGTCAGAAAGCGTGAAACCACTCCACGTCCTAAAAAGGCCCCTTACATGTAAAAATGCCAGACACAAAACCAAATGAAGGTTTTTGTGTCTGGCATTTTATTAACCAAATACCGTTTGCCATAATAAATAAAGATTTAAAACGACTACAATCACCACGACAATCCATCCTAATATAGTTGTAATACGATGGTTGACGAGGCTTCCCATGATGGCACGTTTACTTGTAAACATCACAAGTGGTACAAGGGCGAACGCAATTCCGAAGGATAAAATAACCTGACTTAGGACAAGCGCATATGTTGCATTAACGCCGGATGCAATGATCACGAGAGGAGGTAGCATTGTAATAGCACGGCGTAAATAGAGTGGGATTTTCTTTCTAATAAAGCCTTGCATCACAACGTCACCTGCGAGTGTACCAACTGAAGAGCTAGCAAGACCGGCAATAAGAAGCCCAAGGCCAAAGGACACGGCCGCCATCGGACCAAGCGCTGCTTTTAATCCGTTATAAGCGATATCTAAGTCTTCAACTACCACGCCTTGAGTATGGAATACTGCTGCAGCAATAATAAGCATACTCATATTGATAGCGCCTGCGACAATCATCGCGATGATAATATCAATAAATTCAAAACGGAATATACGTTTTTTTTCAGCATCATTCCGGCCGATGATACGACTTTGAGTTAGTGAAGAATGTAAGTAAATAGCGTGTGGCATAACAGTTGCTCCTAAAATACCTGTTGCCAGTAAAATCGAATCTACACCATCAAAGCGTGGTGTGAACATGCCTATTGTTACATCAACCCAATTTGGCTGAGCCAAAAATGTTTGGAATGCAAACGCTAATACGACAATAAGCACCATGCCAGAAATACCTGCTTCAAACGCTCTAAAGCCTCTGCGCTGTAATTCTAAAATAGCAAATGAGCCGACTGCAGTAATAAGTGCTGCAGGCAACATTGGAATGTTAAATAACAAGTACAGCCCTAGTGCAGCACCAATAAATTCTGCTAGGTCTGTTGCGATAATGACCAATTCAGCCTGTATCCATAAAAATATAGAAGTTTTTCTAGAAAAATTTTCACGTGCTATTTCGGGTAAATTTTTGCCTGTCGCAATACCAAGCTTTGCCGACAAGGATTGAATTAACACCGCCATTAAATTGGAAAAGGCGATTACCCACAGAAGTAAATATCCATATTGTGAACCTGCTGTTATATTTGTTGCGAAGTTGCCTGGATCAATATAGGCAACTGCTGCGATGAAGGCGGGGCCAAGAAATGGTAAGATTCGTCGCCAACCTTTTATATCTCCATCTAAAACCGCCTCAGCGGGCGATTTATTCATTCGTTTGTAAACCATGTTGTTCCCTCATTTCAAAGAGTATCGCAAGTGAAATAAAGTTTCCTAGAGGAAAATGATATTTTATTATTATTTTATAGCTAGAAGAAGAAAATGTGAAGGAGTTTGCTCAATGTTTTTCTAAATTCGAAATGTTTTTGATTTAGTGAAGGACTTTGATTTTGTTTATGTATCCTAATGTATTGAAGCATCATAACAAAATATTCGCTTCATTTTAAAATGATCCAAGGATTAATGTACTTAGCCATTTTAAAAGAGGGAATATACTTATAAGGTGGCTTTTAACTTCTTCCACCAATTGGAATGAAAGAGAAACAGCAGTACCAAATGTCTCCCTCCTCTATAGGTGATAAGATGAATGGCGGGTTTAGGTAACTTTTCAGCGGGTGTCCAAACGTCTATACATTACGCTACGTTTTCGGGATAAATAATGTCTGTAGCTGCTGTTTTGCTTTCGCTATAGAAAACATTTGCTAAAAGAAGTTAAAGCGTTATTCTCCAATGCCGAGGTTGAGGAATGATAGAGGGAGGCTAGGCGACTCGGTGGGAATTCATAGAGGTGACCCTGAAATGCAAGCGAAGCGCTAAGCACCCAGTTGGAAAGGAAGTCAACCACACGTATGGTATGCGTAACTAAAATATTCGAAATATCAAGTGAAAAAAATTTTTTGTAACCGTTTTCTTCATCTTTACTTTTTTTTAATACAGGCGTAATATGACATCATTATAAAAGTTTCAAATTTCTAAATCGCTGAAGCAATTAGACGCGGGGGACCCAATTTTTTGGATTAGATAGGTAATCCTTGGGGTGAATCTCTTCATTTATTGAGGGGTAGGGCTACTCAGGCCCGAATCCGACAGCTAACCTCGTAAGCGTTAAGAGCAGAAAAGTGGAGCTTGGCAGACGAATGAGCGTCTACAAGTCTTATTTAGTGATGACTTGTAGATTTTTTTATCTTCATTTTATAAAACAAAGCCCCGGTGATTGGCACAAAACCGATTATGCTAAAGTGTAATCGATTTAGAAATGCGAAACACATTCTATGAAACTAGAAGGTGTTGAATATGAAATCCTCATTAAAACGTTATATTATCGGTAAACCATTAAGATCTGATGCGTTAGGGGAACAAAAGCTTAGTAAAACAAAAGCTCTTGCCATACTATCATCTGATGCATTGTCATCAGTAGCGTATGGACCTGAGCAAATTTTAATTGTACTCATGACGGTCAGTACGGTTGCCTTTTGGTATTCTCTACCGATTGCTGCTGGGGTAGTTGTGTTACTGACAGCACTGATTTTCTCGTATCGCCAAGTTATATATGCGTATCCACACGGTGGCGGAGCATATGTAGTTTCTCGGGAAAATTTAGGTGTCAATGCTGGTCTAGTCGCAGGTGGATCATTGCTTGTCGATTATATTTTAACAGTTGCGGTAAGTGTATCGGCTGGAACAGATGCCATTACTTCGGCATTTCCAAGTTTGCATCCCTATAACGTGATGATCGCAGTGTTTTTTGTTATATGTTTAACGATTCTAAACTTACGTGGTGTTACAGAATCGGCATCCGTTTTAGCGTATCCGGTTTATTTGTTTGTGATCGTGATGCTAATGTTAATCGGGGTAGGGGTTTATAACGTAGCAACAGGGCAAGTTCCTGCAGCGTTACATCCAAAGGTCGGTACACCAGTTGCAGGTATTAGTTTATTTATATTATTAAAAGCATTTGCATCAGGAAGCTCAGCTTTGACTGGTGTTGAAGCTATTTCAAATGCTATTCCAAATTTTAAAGATCCAGCGCCGAAAAATGCGTCTAAAACATTACTGGCTATGGGCGGTATTTTAGCAGTGCTATTTATCGGTATTGTGAGTCTAGCATATTTTTATGGAGTTGCTCCAAATGCGAAAGCAACGGTTGTCTCACAAATTGCGGAGGCAAGTGTAGGTCGTAATATTTTTTACTATATAGTACAAGGAACAACAGCGATGATATTAGTACTCGCTGCAAATACAGGGTATTCAGCATTTCCTTTACTGGCTGTCAATTTATCGAAGGATGGATTTATCCCAAGAATATTCCAAATTCGCGGGGATCGACTTGGTTATTCAAATGGCATTATGATGCTTGGTTTAGCTGCTATTGTCTTAATCTTTTTATTTGATGGAACAACAGAGCATTTAATTCCACTTTATGCAGTAGGGGTGTTTATTCCGTTTACTTTAGCACAGGCTGGAATGATGCGAAAATGGTGGCGTGAAAAGCCAAAAGGTTGGTTTGCTAAATTTACGATCAATACGGTTGGAGCGATCATTTCCTTTGTTGTAGCCATGATGTTTTTTGTGACAAAATTACCTCAAGTATGGCCTGTGTTTATCTTTTTACCAATTATTATTTGGACGTTCCATCGTATTAAACAGCATTACAAAACAGTTGGTGAACAGCTAAGATTAGATAATGTGGAATTACCGAATGTAGAGGGGAATGTTTTCATTGTCCCTGTTGCTGGTATTACGAAAGTAGTAGAAAACACTTTGCATTACGCGCAGACATTAAACGTTGATAAAATTATTGCCTTTTATGTGGCCTTCGATCAAGCGGACGCAAAAGCGTTTGAGGAGAAATGGAAAGCTTGGCAGCCAGATATACGGCTTGTAACATACTATTCACCATATCGAAGTATTACACAACCGTTGATGAAGTTTATTGATAAAGTTGAACATCAATGTACGAAAACAGGCTATCAAGTAACTGTTATTATTCCACAGTTTTTACCGAAAAAAGGATGGCATCATATGTTACACAATCAATCGAGTCTATTAATTCGCGCTTCGCTGTTATTTCACAGAAATATCGTCATTATGACAGTGCCCTTCCATTTATCAAAATAATGACTAGCAAGCTCGAAAATAGTCTGATATAATCATTACATTGATTGTAAAACACGAACGTTTACGATTGAAACTTACTAGAATGATAGTAAATTCCGAAAATATAGACTTTATTTAGTATGAGAATAAGCACACACCGAATAAAATACCATTTTTGGAAATAACGCCTAGGCGTGATAAATATTAGGAATTTCTTTAATGGTTCATCACCAAAAGTTGAGAATGACTTTTGTTAAAATGTATACTATGTAAATTAGTTGATTGAAGCGGTTCATCGGACGCCCCCAGGAAGCTTTGCTATGTGCGAAAGCGAAGCGTCAGCAACAAATGTTTTTCTGTGCGAAAGCGAAGCGTCAGCAACAAATGTTTTTCTGTGCGAAAGCGAAGCGTCAGCAACAAATGTTTTCTGTAGTCGAAAGCGAAGCGTCAGCTACAAAGCGCCCAGTCGGAACGGAAATCAACCACACGTTTTGGTGATGATACAGTTTAATACTATTTCACTCATATAATAGCGAGAATATGGCTCGCAAGTTTCTACCGATTTACCGTAAATAAATCGACTATGGGTAGCAATGCTTTAGAAGGCTTCATATAAGATGTTTTCTATTCGTTTCGACGTTTTTACGCTGAATGCTTTGCTCCACTCGTAGATGATTGGAATCAAAGTATTCAGCGTTTTTTATTACTTGCATTGCTTCTGGCGATTGCCTGTAACGGAATGCGTTGCTCATGAAGAGCTATTACTATAAGAAAGAAGGCTATCAAGGAAATGAAGTTATTACACGACAAAATTACACAAGAGGGTAAAGTTTTATCTTCATCTGTATTAAAAGTAGATTCATTTTTAAATCATCAAATTGACCCAATACTTATGAAGGAAATTGGTCATGAGTTTGCAAATCGATTCTCTGATCAAGTCATCACAAAGATATTAACAATCGAATCTTCAGGTATCGCACCATCTGTAATGCTAGGTCTTGAAATCGGTGCCCCTGTAGTGTTTGCACGTAAACGTAAATCACTAACATTATCAGATAATCTATATTCTTCAAAAGTACATTCTTTCACTAAAAATGAAACAAATGATATTTCAGTATCACGTAATTTCTTAAATGAAGATGATAACATTCTAATTGTTGATGATTTCCTAGCTAATGGAGAAGCTGTCAAAGGTTTGCTTGATATCGCAGCACAAGCTGGTGCAAATGTTGTAGGTGTAGGCATTGTTATTGAAAAAGGCTTCCAAGACGGTGGAAAATTATTACGCCAGCAAGGAGTACGTGTAGAATCATTAGCAATTGTAGACTCTCTTGAGGATGGCAAAGTAACATTTGCTACGGAGGCTAATGCGTAATGAATACCGTTAAATCGACGACGCTAGCTATTCAACATTTACTTGCGATGTATGCAGGAGCCATTTTAGTACCACTGATTATCGGTGGGGCAATCGGCTTTGATTCAACACAAATGACGTATTTAGTAGCGATTGACATAATGATGTGTGGGGTCGCAACACTTTTACAAGTGTATTCAGGTAAAATGATCGGTATTGGTTTGCCAGTAGTACTAGGCTGTACATTTACAGCAGTTAGTCCAATTATTGCAATCGGTACAAATCCTGAACAAGGTATTACTGATATTTATGGATCTATTATTGCATCAGGTATAATCGTTATGATAATTGCAGGCTTTTTCGGTAAGTTAGTAAAATTCTTCCCACCAGTTGTTACAGGCTCGGTTGTGTCGATTATCGGTATCTCTTTACTACCAGTAGCTTTAAACAATATGGCAGGTGGACAAGATGCAGCAGATTTTGCATCTGGTTCTAATGTAACTTTAGCGTTTATTACATTAGTCATTATTTTAGTCGTTTATCGTTTTTCTACGGGCTTCATTCGTGCAATTTCCATTTTAGTTGGATTAGTTGCGGGGACAATCCTAGGCGTGTTTATGGATATGGTTGATTTTAGCCCAGTTTCAGATGCTGACGTAGTACACATGGTTCAGCCATTTTATTTCGGAATGCCAACATTTAATGCATCTGCGATTATTACAATGACGCTTGTAGCAATGGTTTCCTTAGTAGAATCAACAGGGGTTTATTTTGCGCTAAGTGATATTTGTAAGAAAAAATTAGATTCAAAAGATTTAGCACGTGGGTATCGTTCGGAAGGTTTTGCATCTGTGATTGGCGGTATTTTCAACGCTTTCCCATATACAACATTTTCACAAAACGTGGGACTTACGCGTATGTCAGGCGTCAAAGATCGCAAAGTCATTTACATCACAGGTGGTTTACTAGTAGCACTTGGTTTCTTACCAAAAATCGCAGCATTAACAACGATTATTCCAACACCAGTACTTGGTGCGGCAATGCTTGCAATGTTCGGTATGGTCATTACGCAAGGTATGGGCATGCTAGTACCTGTTATGAATGAATCAGCGGAAAATGCGATGATTGCTGCCATTGCAGTCAGCCTTGGTGTCGGTGTATCAGTTGTACCAGGAATTTTTGATGCACTACCAGAAAGTGTATCTCTTTTAACATCTAACGGTATCGTCTGTGGTTCGGTTACAGCGATTATCCTTAATATTTTATTCAACATGATTGGGCCAAAGCATAAGGAAGACCCGATGCATGGAGAAGCTTAAAGGAAATAATTAAATAACATTCATCTAAATACCCCACATATTTTGATGAAAAGAACGTTGTCACCTACTTTTATCTATTGATTTAGATATGAGGAGGTGGCATTTTTTTATGCGGAAGAAAGGCTATTTAATGATGATACTGTATCTTACTTTACAGCTCTTTATTTCACTAAGGGGGAGGAAAGCAGCAGAAGAAGAAGGTTACTTTAAACAGATATACCAGAGTTGAATTATAAATTCCTTCACTATATTGAATGAATATCTGTAAGATATTGTTCAGTAAAATTATTTATCTTTTTGGGGTTTTACAAAGAATGAAATGAAAATAACAAAAACGCCTATAGAAATGTATATTAGTGCAACAGATTTATTTGGAATAGATGAATTGTATTCGAAGGTACCTGATACTCTGCTCCATCCGCGTGAAAATAAAAAGGTGCCTAAGAAAAATATTATCCATCCCATTGTAGACATTGTTTTCATTGCATAACAACTCCTGATATATAAGTTAATAACTTATATAAGGATAACATAATTAGATAATATTTGAAAATATGGATTGATTCAATTACTGCACAATAAGAGTAAATTAACTAAATAATAATCCACTACTTTTGCGGAGAACTATTTGAGGAAGATTGAAAAAACTTTATAATCACTTTACAGAAACAAGAATAATTTATCTCCCTCTGATTTTTCATTTAATAATTCATAAAATTTCTCAAGTATATTAAACATACTATCACCTCTATTTTAGTAGCATAACAATTATTAGGGTCATTTAGTTTTGAAGAAGATATCCATAAAGTATTTTCTTTTAGCTGTTTAAGTCGGCTTTCTTTGTTTCTCTATCACTAAATTGATTGATTTTATGTAGCTTTTTGGGAATCCTTTTATGTTTAAATCATAACATCTAACGGTATCGTCTGTGGTTCGGTCACAGCGATTATTCTTAACATTTTATTCAATATGATTGGGCCAAAGCATAAGGAGACCCGATGCAAAGAGAAGCTTAAAGGAAATCTATAAAAAATGTCGTCTACTTCTATAGTAGATGACATTTTTTATGCGAAAGAGGGGGAAGTACTTATTTTAATCTATCACCAATGAAGTTAAAAAGAATATCTATTTTTATTTGGCTTGCTTTGGTCAGGTTTATTCTTTTTCATCTTTATTACCGGAGAATATTAAATTTACGGCAGTCTCTTTATTTCATAAGACTACCCTATAAAAGGGTAAAATTAGGTATTGTAATGCAGTTTAAAATGGAATATCATGAACCTTATGGAAAGGTTGGGTATAAATGAATCTAAAGACTGCTAAAGAAGTTATTGAAGAACTACAAGTAACTATGAATTCACATATGTGTCATGAAGAAAGAATGAAATTGGAAGTTTGGTTAAAAGAGTATTACATAGACGAACTAATAAAAAATAAAGTACCAATGAATTCGGATTGCTAGTCATTTAAAAAGGGTAACCATTAAAGTGGACACTTCATTTCGGAGGTGTCCTTTAAATACCCACCACTCAAAGTTCCCCGCCCAAATAGTATTGGGCAAAAGCGCATGGGGACACTTAAAAGATTTCTATAATAAACAAAATGTCATCTACTTTTATAGTAGGTGACATTTTTTTATGAAAAGTAGATGTTTAAATATTAATTGTTAGGGAATCTAGAAAATAGATAGAATGCAAGTCGGTGTCCCAACATATATATTTAAAACATATAAAACTACTTTTTGAAAGGTCTCTTACAAAATGCAAAGTATATTTCTGATTTTAATACTTCAATTAATTTATGTGCCTTTTTTAACGTTACGTACAATACTTTTAGTAAAGAATGTTACTTTCCTTGCCGCCATATTCGGTATGCTGGAGATGTTAGTGTATGTATTTGGCCTTTCACTCGTCTTTAGTGGGAAGCAAAGTATGTTAGCTATGGTCTTTTATGCAATTGGCTTTGGGTTGGGTATATTTTTAGGGGCCAAAATTGAACGTAAATTAGCGATTGGCTATGTTTATACGACTATTAATACGCAAAATAAGAATGAGGAACTTGTGAAATTTCTTCGGAATGAAGGGTTTGCGGTCACGATTTACATTGGTGAGGGGAGAGATAGTAACCGCTATAAATATGAAATATTAACAAAGAGAAACCGTGAGGCGGAATTGTTCCAAATTGTTGAGCATTATGAACCGAATGCTTTTATTATTTCGTACGAGCCTAAATCATTTAAAGGTGGATTTTTACTGGATCGAATGAAGGTAAAACATAAATAGTTTTTCCTTAACATTGCCCTTTTGTCTATGTGCAGAAGGGCATTTTTTTGTGAATACAATCCGTTGTAACGTTGTACCATCACAAGCAATTATGCCGGGCATAATTGCCGTTTTCGCGCAGATAAACAAAGCGTCCAGAATTAGCTTTGTGCTTAGGACTGCACGATAACTGCTTACATTCTTTACTGGTCTCTTTCCGATTCTGTGACATCCGTTGCAAGAAGTTAAATGTGAGAAATTTAAGAGACCAAGCTCGATAAAAAATATGATTATTATTATACCGACAGACGTGAACAATAACATGTTCAAAATGATTTTTTCATACTATAAAAACATGCAAGTCTCGGAAGGGGTGTTGTATGTATTTTTTTACGAAAGGCTTGGTCATTCTTATAGGAAGTGCAGCAGTAGCATTAGGGATAAACTTATTCTTAACGCCCTATCAAATTTTAGATGGGGGTGTTGTAGGTATAGCGCTTATTTTACACTATATATATAAGCTTAAAATAGGTTTAATGATCATCATTATTAGTATCCCCATTTTCGTTATTTCTTGGTATAAATACAGAGCGTATTTTTACAATAGTATCCATGGATTATTCGCATATTCTCTTAGTATCGATTTACTAAAGCCTGTTCGGAATCTTATTCATGTAGATGCCATCTATAGCGCCATATTTGGAGGGGTACTTATGGGCTTTGGTGTTGGTTTGATGCTTAGATTTCAGACAAGCACTGGTGGTACAGATTTGATTGCCCAATTTTTAAGTGATAAAACTGGAATTAATGTCGGGATACTTATTTTTATGATAGATTCAATCGTTATCGTCATAGGGGGACTGCTTTTATCTTCTAATACATTATTGCTTTCTATTATGACAATTTTGGTAGCAGGGATTACTACAAGTATCATAACTAGCCGTGTTTAATAAAAAATAGCTTCAGTAGGACTGAAACTATTTTGAAAATCGTTATCGGGAGCTCTTCATCATTCGCTTTTTAGGATGAGCAGGTTTTACTTCCGCAATTAATATGGCGAGTAAAATCAGTACTGCCCCTACAACCATACGACTTGTTAATACTTCATGTAAGAATATAACGGATAATACCATGCCGAAGAAGGATTCTGTTGACAGGATAATCGCAGCCTTTGTAGCAGATGTATATTGATTCGCAATATTTTGAAAAAGATAGGCGAGGGTAGTTGAAAAAATGGCTAAATAAACGATTGAATAGATTGCCTCTTTTTCAAGAGTAGTTGGGATATCGCCTTGACTGACTACGACCAAAACACCTAAAAAAGATGCTGTGATAAATTGAATAATCGTCAGAGCAATGGCATCTTCCTTTTGGACAAAGAGGTTCGTACAAAAAATATCAAAGGCAAAGGCGACAGCACAAGCTAAGGAAAGTGCATCTCCGATATTCATTGTTAGTGAGCCCTGCAAAGAAAGAAAACCAATACCAACAATAGCGATAAGTGAGCCGATAATCTCGTAGCCATCTATACGACGCTTGTAAACCGCAAACGCAATAATTGGGACAATAATGACATTTACAGCAGTTAAAAATGCATTTTTAGATGGTGTAGTATATTGTAACCCTACTGTCTGAAGGGCAAAGGCAATATACAAAATGCTTCCTAGCAAAATACCTTTCCAGATAACTGATTTTGAAGCTTTTTTTAATTTATATCCAAATAAGACAGTCAGGATAATTGAAGCTAATAAAAATCTACCAGCCATTACTTGATAGGCTGTTAAATATTCTAATGCAATAGCCGTTATGACAAAACCGCTACCCCAAACGATTGCAGTGACTAATAGCATACCATCAGCTATGTATTGTTTCATCATTCCTCCTCCTAACTTCAATAGAATAACATGAGATGGGAGAAAATAGTTTGATTTTAATTCTAAAGATTCAGGCGTTTTTTTGTACTTATTCCAAAGCTGTCATTCAACAATCGTTTTGCTATGTAATAAGTACAATTTAACGGCTGCAGCTAGACGCTCATAAAAAACATAATCATTTTCTAAAGGTGCTACTAGCTGACGTATTTTTGACATACGATAACGGATTGTGTTTGGATGGCAAAAATGAGCAACGGCTACTTCTTTAATATTTCCTTGTTTTACGATATAGGTAATTGCTGTTTTCATTAAGTCCAGGTCAACTTTTTCCTCGAATAGGGGACCAAGAAAGCTATTGACATAGTCCATAGCAAATTTAGTGTCCTTACGATGCAATTCAATTAATAACGAATCTGAAGCGAGGTTCTCATAATGACATATAGGAGCCATTTCAATTTCAGCCATGATGCGTGCATAAAAGGCTTCATGAACAGCAATAGGGAATTCTGTTTGTGTGATATGACAACGACTATAGCCGAAGGTCATGGAATCCGTTGAGATCGCAAACAACGTTAACCATTCATTGAGCGTTTTTGTAAATTGGAATTGCTGTGATGGATGGGTCATAACAATGAAGAGACTCTTTTTATAGGTACAAATTATACCAGATTTCAATAGAGGCTCTAATTGGAAAAGGGATTGCATCCATTGACTATTTGCATGATCTTGCGTTTGAATATTAGCAACAAATACATATTTTTCAAAGGGCTTATTGATTTGCTGTAAAATAGACTTTATTTGTTCATCAGTTACTTCTTCCTCCATAATACGTCGCATAATCGTATCTAAAAAGAATGAATAGTCCTGCGTTTTTGCATAGGCCATCGTTTCTAAAATAATCTTTTCAAAAAATTCATCTCCGCCAAATCGCAATATCGGGAAATTGTGTTCATCTGCATAGACGATCACTTCCTTAGGCAAATCCTCATAGATAACAGGTTTATAAGCAAGAGCACTTGCCCCCAGCTCAATAAGGTTTTTCACGGCATTCCATAAATATTCTGGTTTTTGTTTTGCGAATAATAAACTGCTTAAAATAACACTATTCGGTGTGAAAATCGTTTCTCTCACAGTTTGAATATCAGGTGAAAATTCAAAGTCAAGAATTTCCACATTTTGAACGGGTTTATGTAAACCATTGCGACCAGCAATAACTGTAAAATCTTTTGTAATAGGTAATCGTAAAAAGTTCTCTACGTTCATTAGGATATCAAACAACCTTTCTTGTGATTGAGCTTCTATTATTTATCATAAAATAGCTGATAAGACAATGCGAATTACTGATAAATCAACCAATTAAAAAGAATCTGCTGAAGTTCTACAGACAAAGTCCGTAAAGCAAGCAGATCCGCCCACATTATTAAAATTAGATATTAGCGAAAATATTAGGTTTTCTATTTTTCATTGGGTTCGTTTGTTCAATAGCGTAACCAACGTTAAGAATACGACCTTCTTTAAAGGCAGGACCAATGATTTGGAGGCCTACTGGTAAATTACCTTTAAAGCCACAAGGAACAGAAAGGGCAGGTAACCCTGTTAAGTTACTTGGGCCTGTAAAACGAATAATATTATCAATTAAATCAACTTTTTCACCGTTTATATACGCAAAGTCATCACCAATAGTACTTGCCACTACAGGCAATGTAGGTGTAATAAGTACATCAACCTGATTAAAAATCTGTGTAAATTCTTGCTTTATTTGTCGTCGTACCTGTTGAGCCTGTAGGTAATCAACCGCAGATGGTAATTCACCTAGTTCAAATAACAGACGAATATCATCTCCGAAATCCTGTGGTCTTTTCTGTAAATCGGAATGATGGATTGCAGCTGCCTCCGAAAGGGAAGTAACGAGCTCTGCCCACTCTGCATATTGCAAGGCAGGAATTCGAACGGTCTCAACCTTTGCTCCTTGATCCACTAAGCTTTGAATACTTGCCCGAACAGCCTTCTCCACATCGGAATCTACTCTGTTAAAGAAATATTCTTCGTTGATGCCGATGACTAAATCCTTCACATTACCCGAGATTTGCTGTACATAATTCTCTGTTGGAATGTCTGTACAAGTAGGGTCTCTATGGTCAAATCCAGAAATAATCTCAAGTAAGCCGGCGGAGTCTTTTACTGTCTTTGTCATTGGACCAATATGGTCTAAGCTCCAAGCAAGAGGGTAGCAGCCATATTTACTTACGCGCCCATGAGTAGGTTTTAAGCCGACAATTCCACAGGCTGATGAAGGGATTCGAATAGAGCCTGCAGTATCTGTACCTAATGATGCAACGCTTGCCCCTGCTGCAACTGCTGCGCCGGAGCCGCCACTAGAACCGCCAGGGATTTTATCCAAATCCCATGGATTGCGAACGGGTCCGTAATGAGGATTATTATTCGTGATGCCCCATGCGTACTCATGCATGCTTAATTTACCTGTGAAAATAACACCGGCATGACGAAGTTTTTCTACAACTGTTGCATCATAATTTGAAACGAAGTCCTTATGAATCTTTGATGACATCGTCGTTATCTTATCTTTAAAGTACAAATTATCTTTTAATGCCATAGGAATCCCGTGATACATTCCTCGATACTGCCCATTCAAAATTTCCTTTTCTACCACTTGTGCTTGTGCTAGGGCTTCTTCACGATAAAAAGCCATATATGAATTAATTTTAGGCTGACTTTCTTCAGCAAAATCTAAAATTGCTTTCGTCAACTCGACAGGGGAAATTTTTTTAGTTTCAAGTAAAGGTGCTAACTCTTCAACGGATTTTAAGTGTAAATCAGTAGTCAATGTGGTCACCTCCAGGGATGCTACGGATAGCGATATCAGCATCATCAATGGCGATGCCTTCTAAATTACCACGAAGGGATTGCATACCTTCCCAACGCACTTTTAGAAGTTCAAGGTGTTCAGATTTTGGTGTAATTCCTTTGTTCTCCAATAATTGTTGAATCGACAAACTCATTAACAGGATCCTCCCTTGAAAATAGTTTTTATCTAAATAGGTTTCCCTATAAAGAACAAATCTTTTTATTATAAAGAATTATTGCCATACATGGGGTCGATTTCCGCTCCGATTGGGATCTTCCCTAAGGGAGTCCGATGAGGCTTGTGCTCCTTGGGTTGCATTTGTAACGCTATGATCCCCAAGGAGTTGCTCAGCCTTCACCCCAATATTTTACTAATGGGGTCGAATTAGTATAGTACTATAAAATAACAAATTCCTATAAAAGTTAATAAAATACTATTAATTATAAGCATACACTATTTACAATTTATATCAA
>NZ_JAQZSD010000065.1:0-24029 GCF_028674935.1 Lysinibacillus sp. CNPSo 3705
TGAGTGCAACGTAGCGACAGCAGCACGATGTTGGTCACGAAGGCGTTATCACAGGATGTGATGCTTTTAGCCTTCGTTCCTCTATTGCTGATCTCCGAGGAGTCGCCCAGTCTCCACTCCAATCAACTATTTACATAGTAGATGTTTTAACAAAAGTCATCCACAACTTTTGGTGATGAACCATAAAAATCACTTAATTAACGTTTTTGGTAGCTAGGATGAACGGCATATTATCAAATTGTTTCTTGATGCTTTTCTAAAAAACTTTCACTTTTTCTTCATCAAAAATTCCTCTGTGGTAGCGCTGGCAATAGATGATGAAAACAATTGGTAATTAATACCTCCCAACTTAATTGAAAATAATCGATTGTTCCCCAATTATGAATACTGTGTTAGCAATTTTGCCAACTGTCATTTGTCAAAGGCCCCAAGACGCCTTTATCAGGTACTTGTACTGTGCACCCTATAAATAAGACGATTGAAACGATAAAAAAGTTATCTCTTTTTCATAATTTTTCCTCTTACAGCGCCTCGTACGCAGTAAGAACATCTTCAATATGGAATGGTGGTGTCCAAGCCTGCCCATTCGCATTCGTCGTCACGAAAATATATTGTTTTCCATCTTTTTCGATAATAGAGGCTAAGCAAAGACCTGCTTCAGGGGTGTAGCCCGTTTTTCCTCCCAATATTGTACCTTCTCCAACTGGTATTCTTGCTAATAGTGAGCTTGTTATCGTTAATTCATTTGGAACGTGAGTCATATAACTTTTCGAAGTCAAAATTTGATAAAAGGTAGGATTTTTAATGGCATAACGAAATAGCTTACTTAAATCACGGACACTGGAGACATGAGCAGGATCATGTAATCCGCTTGCATTAACAAAATGGGTATCGTTCAGCCCTAATTCCTGTGCTTTTTTATTCATTAATGTTACAAATGCTTCTTCACTACCTGCTAACGCATCCGCAAGTGTTCCTGTAGCATCCGCCCCAGAAGCAAGCAGTGTGCCATATAATAAATCCTCTATCGTGACAAAATCTCCTGCCTTAAAGCCCGCCATGGAAGCATTTTGAGCAGTAAATTTAGAAATCGTTTGTGGTTTAACAATGGTTTGCTTCTGCAAATCAGTAGTCATTTCAATAGCAACAATCGCTGTCATAATTTTCGTTAATGATGCAGGATAAATAATGTCATCTGCATTTTTTTCAAATAATACGTCTCCTTTTTCGTTCAGCAACAAAGCATTTTTACTATGCAACGAAGGTAGCTCTACTGGCGTTTGTTCCGTTGCTATGTGATTCGTATAATAAAAAAAGAATGCTACCGCACATATAAAACAAAATAAGACAAATTTTTTCATAAAAAAAAACGCCCCCCACACATTATAATAGGAGGCATTTATGATTATTCCTGTAGGGAATTTTTGAAGAAATAAGATTAATTATGCCCTGACATAATTGCGTTCAGAATCAGCTTTGTGCTTGGGCCTGCAGATGTTTTTTGCGCGAAAGCGTAGCGGCAGCAGCAGATGTTTTTTGCGCGAAAGCGTAGCGGCAGCAGCAGATGTTTTTTTGCGCGAAAGCATAGCGGCAGCAACGTGTTTTTTTGCCTGAGTTCCTCTATTTCATCTGCTGTTTATACACCCGCTCCAAATAAGTTAAAAATCATCAAAATCGGAACATATTTTTGTTATTGTTTTATTCGTTAATTTAAAAAATGCATCCTGAGATACTTCTAGCTTAAGTGTATCTTCCTTCATTAAATCTGCATATATTCCTCGTAAAATACGGCCTGTTAGACCATGTGAAATAACAATCACTTGCGGTATATGTTGAATAGTTTCTAACCAAGCACTTAGTCTGTTCACTACTAAGTCGTAAGCTTCTCCATTTGGCGCATTAAAATACCAATTATACACATCTGTGTTATGAAGAAGGTTGGGCCAAGAATTTTCAATTTCTTTCGTTGTTAGTCCAGCCCATTGTCCCACAGCCACCTCAGTTAAACGATCTTCTTTTACAACATTCTTCAAATCATATCCAATTGTTTCACAAATTATTTCAGTGCTCTGCATAGCTCTGCCTAATGGACTCGAAAAAACTTTCCATTCATTTGGATCTCCAATTAAACTTTTTAGCATTAGAGCATTTTGTTGTACTTGTTGTATACCCATTTCAGTTAATGGAGAATCGAGCTCTCCTTGATATCGCCCTTGTGTATTAAATTCAGTTTCACCATGACGGAGTAAGTATATCGTTTGGTTCTTCAATATTGTTTCCCCCTATAATTTCTCCCTAGCTATTACTAATATTTTTATATATTTTCATTTCTAATCCCAATATTATTCATTAGTATCGTCCCTTGTTTCGTTAAATTAAATTGGAAATGGATCTTATTTAGCTTCAGTGGATCAAACTGTGGATTTACTTCTTTAAAATCGTTCAATAAAAATCCATAATGTTGAAACACTGGTTCCGTCGTATTACCTATATTGGAAAAAGGTTTTTTCAGTAACTTTCCTTTTATGGCAGGTGTCAATTTGGCTATATAGCTAAGAGGCAGGCTCGCCTGGTTGCCATTTCTATCTTCTACTGTAACTGTAAAATCAATTAGTTCCTCCTGATTGTTCTCTTTTTCTTCCTTTCTACTATCTGCAAGTGAAAATACGATAGAACTGTTCTGCCCTATCTCTAATCCATTCTCGGGAAGAGTTACTATATAACAAGCTGGAGAAAATTTGTCTTTTGAATTCCACCCTAAACGAACGGCACTATAATCTGCCTCATTATTTTTCATTTTGACTTTTTCCTCTTTCCATTCCTTCAAATTCTTGCCGAACAGTTTGCCGCCTGGAACAGTGGTCGTGTTTAGATCAATATCTTCATTAAACGTAGCAATAAAAGATGTTTGCGAATCGTAGTAATTATTAATATAAAGCGTGTCAGGAAGCCATTCTTTAGCATAGCCTAAATCTTTAAAAATTTCCTTGTATTGTTTCTCTTCTTTCAACGTACTATCTAAAAAAGCAGATATCAATACTTTCGTGATGGTTTCTTGCTGATCGCGAGGCATAATTTGTTTTAGGTTAAAGAGTTGGTTTGCCGTACCAGCTAGATCGCCTCGTCCCCATTTTTCATTAAATTGCCCGTGATTGGCTCCATAAATATAGACCGACGCATTCATATAATCATCTTTATTCGTATAGGAAATCCGATACTGCTGATTAGAGCTATCAAAGCTATTTACGTCCATATCATGCGCCCCTTGTAGTGCCAAATAGTTTACGTTTTTTAACGGAAGCGGTTTCCCAGCAGGCATATATTGACCGTCTATTCCAGCAATAGAAATAAGCGATCGGATTGAGAAATTATAATCAAATTGAATATTTCCGTTACTAGGTGGGTGTTGCATTTCGTTAAAAGCAGCTGCAATCGCGATAGCTTCTCCACCTCTAGAATGCCCTATTAGTGCAATGTGTTCCATATCCACTTTTTGATAAAATGGATTGTTTTTAGTCCTGTTCCACTCTTTCCACGTCTGTAAATGCTCCAGCAATAATAATCCTCTCGCTGGATTCTCATTCTTTAGCGGACTAACCAAAAACAAATCATCGTAGGGAGAAACATTAAGAAAGTTTTCATCCACGGACACAACTATATAGCCCCTACTCGCAAGAAGGTTACCTAAATATTCGTAACCTGGATCAGAATAATCAGTCATTAAATGGTTTCCATGCACAATCATTATTAACGGAAAGTCTCCTTTCCCTTCTGGGTACCACACTTGGCCATTTAACGGCATTGCCTCAGGTCCAAAACCAAGTGTTCTCGTGCGAATAGAAGACCACTTTTCTACAAAATCGCTAGCGTCTACTGTTTTAGTTGTCAATGAATTTTTTTGGTTAAAGTCTTCTCGATAAGTATTCGGACTGCCATATGTGAGCTTTCTAATTGGATAATCGCCCGGTTTCGCCGGATTTCTAAGCATAGTATTGTCATACCGTTTCGATGTTTTCAGCTGCTTTAATACAACTACTGGGGTGTTCGCTTCCCCGGGATGAATCAACCAATAACCCCATGCTCCAATCCCTATAGTCAATATAAATAAACATGTGAGGACGCAAACTTTTTGATATTTTTTTGCTTTTTTATAGCTACCTTTTAACCATTTGTATAATAATGCTCCCCACAAAGAAACAACAACCGCAATTAATAGAATAAATAGGATAGTTACTTCCAAAGAAGAAGCGAAAAAGCAGAACAATAGAAATATTAGTGAACTAAAGAGTATCCATAAATATCGACTAGGAATTTTTTTCACACTATGCAATAGAAGAGTGATAAAACCACTTATTAACACAACGGAAATAATAAATACGAACATTCCAATAGTGTAATCTACTAAACTACGCTGATCTAAAAAAAACCTCCCTTGATTCAACATCAATAGGAATGCCATCGTACTTAAAGCGATAGCTGCACCTTTCCAACCTAATGACAATGGCTCTATACGATTTCGTTTTGCATATAGCCTTCTAACAAAATAAATGAGTTTCCTTTTGAATACTCCCAATTTGTTAATCCCCCTACCTACAATCTATTTCAAAATATTCTATTGTAGGTTACAGGATGACTCTTTCAACCAGCTTTCTTCTTTCTTTCAATAATCTTACATTCATTTTTGGATATTTTTTGAAGAACAAATCAGAACTTTTTTGGCAAGAAGAGGATAAAACTCGTCTCACCATTCGTTGTCAGCTTAATATTTCCACCATGTTTTTCGATAACTTGTTTGGCAATCGCTAGTCCTAACCCTGTACCACCATCGCTCTTGCGCGACTGATCCCCACGCACGAAAGCATCAAATATATTTTCTTTAATTGCTAGTGGAATGCCGATCCCGTCATCTTGAATATGAATTTCAATCCCTTTTTCCGTTGTTAAAAGCTTCAATCGTACGGTTGTTCCTGGTGGATTATATTTTAATGCATTTGAGAGAATATTAGATACAGCTCGGTATAACCATGTATAGTTGAATGAAAAAATGACTTCAACTTTAGGAATCTCAAAATGAAACATAAAATTTTTTTCTGCAAATGCTTCGTAATACTCTGCAGCGATTTCTCTCGTGAATTCGGCTATATCAGCTATTTGAAAGTCAAAAGGATAATCAGGGCTATCCAGTCTAGATAATTCAAAAATGTCGTCAATGAGTTCTGATACAAGCTCAGCCTTATCAGAAATTATGCGTAAAATTCGCTGCCTTCGCTCTTCATCATTAATTAATCCTAATTCCATTGCCTCAATATACCCTCTAATTGTAGTAATCGGTGTCTTTAAATCATGAGATAAATCCACAAGCATACGTTGCTTGTTCTCTTCTAGATGTTGCTTTTCCTTTTCTGTTCGTTCCAGTTGTTCTGCCATGGCGTTAAAATCATCTTGGATTTGGGCAAGCTCATAACTTGCTTTAAATTTTAGTCGCTTATTATATTGACCTCGAGCAATATCTTGGATGCCATCTGCAATTGAACGCAGTGGAGTGGTAAGCCTGGAGGCCGTCCACTTCCCAAAAATATAAACAGCAATCATCAATAAAGAGAGAAAAAGCAGAAGCGTTTGCAAGAGCATTTTGTAAAAGATCTGTTCGTTGTTATGATGATTTTTGCCTTCCATGACCTTATCCGTTTCAGATGTTAGGACTGTACCGTTTTCATGGGCAATGTCCGCAAAATAATTAAGAATCTGCTCATTTAATACAAACAATGAAAACGCAGCAATAAGTGCAATTGTAATGAAGAAATAACTATATGTAATAACTAATAAGCGCCGAAGCCGATTCGGAGATTTCATGGAATCAGCTCATCTTTCTTGGCAAATCGATAACCGAGGCCGCGAATGGTTTTTATATATACTGGTTTCCTTGGACATTCTTCAATTTTTTCACGAAGTCTGCTGATTTGCACCATAATTGCATTGTCATCAGCTATATAAAATTCATTCCATGCACGTTCAAAAATTTGTTTTTTTGTAAAGACGCGTCCCGGTTCACTCATTAAGAGTTTTAACAGTTCATATTCTCGAGCACTGAGCGGAATCGGTTTGTCTTTGATATATAGCACACATTCGTAGTGCGATAAAAGTAAATCACCCAACTTTAGCTGAGAGGGTTGTTGAGCTAATAATGGCTCATTAAATTCATAATACCTCCGTAATTGGGCTTGAATTCTAGCTGTCAATTCTAAAGGACTAAATGGTTTCGAAATATAATCATCTGCCCCTAATTTCAGTCCTGTTATTTTATCGTAGTCCTGACTTTTGGCAGAAAGTAAAATAACTGGAATTTTATACTGTTGCCGGATCATTTGGAGAAGTTGATAACCATCAATAATTGGCATCATAATATCTACAATGGCAAGGTCAATCGCCTGATTTTTCAACAGATTGAAAGCTGTTTTGCCATCAAACGCTTCTAATGTAATATATCCTTCTGCATTTAAGTAAAGCTTTAACAAGTCTACAATATCGGGATCATCATCAACTATCAATATAGTTTTGGCCATATCTATCCTCCTTCGCATATCCTTTAATGTATTCTATGTATCAATCTTCAATTCCTTTTAGATGTGTATTTCGCAAGGTAAATGAAAGATTGACATAGGTATTGTACCTGTTGCGAAAAATGGAGATATTCTTTCCGGTCTTCGGTTATAAAAAAACGCCAGCATCACTTTTTGTGACTACTGGCTCTCACTTGAACATACTTTAAAAAATACGAATGTAGAATTATATAAATGGTTTCACTCAATCCCCAACAGTATAACATTAGGCATATTTCCCCTTGCTGCTCAAACTAGTCATATAAGCGTTCTAGCAATCCCATCTCATAGCCCTTTGCTACTGCACCTACCCTCGTCTTGACATCAAGCTTTCGGTTTATAGCCGCCATATGATACTCTACAGTGCGCTTACTCATCGCTAACTCCCTAGCAATTTCTTTATTTGTCTTCTCCAACGCGATTTGCTTTAGTACTGCCTTCTCTGTCGGCGTCAATTGGTCAGCTCTCGGTAATGTAGTCATTTTCTCAGGTACGAGCCGCAACCCAAGCATACTCTGCCGAATGGCGTTTATAATTTGTGGATAGGTCGCCTGTTTAGATAAATAAGCGTGAATTCCTATCTCATAAGCTTTATGCACATATTCATCGTAGACATAACCTGACAACACGATCAACTTGATTGCCATATCGTAAGTCCGCTTTATTTCTATCGCCAAGTCAAATCCCGTCATACTTGGCATCGAAATGTCAATAACGGCGACGTCTGGCTTTAATGTACCGATACGTTTTAGCACCTCTTGGGGTTCACTGAAAGTCCCTACGACCAACATATCTTGCTCTCGCTCTAGCCGATTCTTTAATCCCTCCATGACAAGGGGATGATCATCTAGTAGCAGCACCTTGATCGGTTGCTCCATATTTTGCTTCACCTCTCTGTTTCGGTAGTCTAATGCGGACAATCGTTCCACGTCCAGCTTCCGCGTCAATTTCGATGTCGCCTCCAAATTGCGCAATTTGACTGCTGATTGTGACAAGTCCGAATCCTTGAGAATCGGTCCGAACACAGTTCATATTTGCTGGATCGAATCCAATGCCGTCATCGCTAATCTGTCCGCAGAACGCATCATCTTTTTCCCATAACCGAATCTCTAGCTTCTGTGCTCTCGCATGTTTGACAACATTATTGGCAAGCTCTCGCACAATGCGGAATAACGTCATTTTGTACAACGAAGACAATGTCTCTGGCAGTTTGTTTTCCAGCTTGATGGTTAGGCCTCCGTTCTCCTTAACTATACGTGCGAGCCAGAGCAGGGCTGCATCTAAGCCTGCCTGATCGATGATGTGCGGGTATAAATCATCGCACAGCATTCGGATGTCGCGTTGCGTATCATACAAACATTTTAACCAGACGGCGGTTAACCGCTTGTCACTTTGTTCTGTATCGTGTAATTCTTCCAAATCGCGTGCAAGAAAGATTAGATTCTGTAAAATATGATCATGCAAATAATATGACATTCGAACTCGCTCTGCTTGCTGTGCCTCTAGTAATCTGTATTCTGAGGTTTTCATTGGTAACCCACTTCTCGCTCCTCGTAGTTCGTCGAGTAAGGCAGCTCCCATCAGCAGTCGGACGGTTTCCAGCTTTACTTTGTCGATTAAGCCAAGCTCTTCTGGTGTAAAGGACGTATTATTTTTTTTGGGACCAAGCACCAAATAGCCAATTACCGTTCCGTTGGGCTGCATAAGATCTATCACTTGTTCAAAAACATTCGTGTTAAATTGACGGAAATTGGTTAACTCCTGCATTTCGGCGAATGGCCCTGTTCCGTACGTAATAGCCTCACTTCCCCGATTCCAGACAAAGCAAAGACCCTCAATGTCTGTCACGCTATGGATAAGCTCTGCAGGCATTCGCAGTAGATCGCGGCTATTGCGATGCTCGGCGAGTTTAATAGACATCTCCAGCCGCTGACGATCCAGACAATCTTTCCGTTTCTCTCGCTGACGTTTGAAGTTGTCAAGATTGAATCGATGTAGCAGTGTAAGAATAACGAACGCGCCGCACAATGTAAGTGTTGTCAGCGAAGCATTTGAACGGATAAGCGCCGCAATTAGGATTATCACAAGTCCTACATACAAACCATGAATAGCTAAACTGGGAAGATAAAAGCGGATGTCGAGCAGCTTCTGTCTGGCCCACAATGCTAGTATAGAAGCTGGTAGGACAATAAGGCCTACCAATGTCATTTCCGGCAACGCTATGTATTCCCCCCATAGCAGGTCTGGGAGCGCGTATAGAAACAGAAACGGCATCAAACCAAATGTCAGCGCAGTAACAAATGTCAGCAACCGATTTCTTTCAGCGCGATCCATCGCGCGCCAATATACGACAGCAATGACGATTATGGCAAGTAATATGCTAATCAGCGCGGTATGAAGAGCGCTCCGGGTCCACCCCGGGATGGTTCCAAGCGTGAAAACAAGTAATACGTACACGGAGAACAAGGCTGCCAGTACCCTGTAGGCTGCCATTAGTGAACTAATCCAATTAGGGACCGTGCGGAACACGAAGGCAACGAAGAAAGCAAACAACAAGTAAGGCAACCAACTTGTCACGACAGGCAATATCAATCCAGTAAGCGCCGTCTCTGTCGAATAAACAGATAGCAGCGTCGCCGCCATGAATACGTTCAGCGCATAAAAGCGGCGAACCATATAAGACTCGGGCTTGTTCCGATAAGCTGCCAGTCCGATAACGAGCAGAGCTAGCTCCGCGCAGGCTGCAAACAAACTCTTATACACATCATGTATCCCCGGTTCGCTGCGCAATTCGAAACGAACCAAATCCCTGCGCTCAAACTGAAGTACCCCCAATCGTTTCAGATAAGCACGATCACCGAGCTTCATTAATTCCGGCTGTTGACCGCCAACCGACAGGAGTTTGTCACCGATGCGGACGTCCCATTCTCTCGCCTTGCCGGCAGGATCAATGGATGCGATGACCCACGTGCCCCTATCTTCACGGAACATTAAACCAGTATATGGGTTCTTTAATGTCGTAGCATGTATATAAACCCCAACAAGCAGGAATAACAAAGCTGAACTGTATACCACCAAATTGTATTTCCGTGCAATTTCCGGCAAATTGCATCCCCCCCTTCGAGTGTGTACCTCTTAAAAAATCAATAAATCGAGCAAAAACCTAGGCTACGACAAGCTAGGGTTTATCGCACGCTGACTAAATACATATTAATCATCCCCCACAAAAAATTCACGAACAGATGTAACAGGATAGCGCCATAAATATTTTTGCGTAACTTAACTAAAATTTCTTCAGGGATAATTACAGCTAATGGAACGTACGCCCAATTGATGGGTATTTGCCACATGTGATAAAACTGAAAAATGATCGCTATCCATAACCAATCATGTTTGAGGCGTCCAACTTTACGTAACAAATAACCTCGAAAATAAATTTCCTCGCCGATAAAGTTGCCGATTAGGCCCAATAGCAGTATCAGAAACGGAAAGTTCGGGTCGTAATATCCTTGATAAAAAACATGCCATTCACCCATATGGAAAGCTGGGAACCCATTCAGCCATTCAAACAATGGCGGATAGACGTATTTTACATAAGGCAACGATAATAATGTGAACAACATCGTCAAAATTGGAAATACAAGCAGCAACCCTTTCAGATCAAGTCTGGCGAAGCCTAAATATACGAGCGATTCCTTGAATGAAAGTCCGTCCTTGTAACGAAGCAACAGGAAAGGAACGAGCATATGCCAGCCGGCGCTCAATAGGATGAGCACATATAACTGCACATAATGAGCCGATAAACCGGTCCATGCCATCATCGACTCGCGAAGCGGATAGATGAATACATATGCAATCAGACCGGGCAACAAGCCAAGAAACAAGTAGAAAGCGATTTCTTTCTTTGTCTTGGCTTCAAACTTTCGGACGAACTTGACATAAGTCGGATCGGACAAGTTGAAAAAATCGACGAATTTACGGTAAACTACGGACATAACAAAACCCCTCCCAAAATGAGCGTTAATTTCTTAGTACGCTCCTTGATCATAGCGGACTTCACTGTCAACAGAATCCGTATCTTCCGTCCATTTTAGGTTTACACACGCATCATTTTTGGGCGTTCACGCAAAGAACTCGTATTGCACGGTTGTTATGCTCAAACTTCTTTTTCTTCACAACTTTTTCAATAATTATGACCAATGAAAATTAGAATTTATCATCTTGGAAGAAGCATAGACATCAGTCACTGTCTATTCATTATATTGAATATATTGACAAAAAACCAAATATATCAATATGTTACTATATTAGCCTCATTACCATAACTTGGAGTTGATTTCCGTTCCGACTGGGCGCATTGTCTGTGCGAAAGAGAAGCGACAGCACCGGCGTTTTCATAGGATGTGATGCTTTCGCCAATCCCCAAGGAGTCGCCCAGCCGGCTTAAAGATCAGCCTATATCCATTTCATATGTTTTAACAAATATCTTCCACAACTTTTAATGATAAGCCCTAAATTCACCTATAAAAGTAACATTAAATGAGGGCTTAAAAGCAAGCGGCTATAACAATAGAATAATATAAACAAATCCAAAAAATAGACATAATGGACTGTAAAGCCAAGTATCGTATTTAGCAAACTGTGAGTATTTTATTTTTTTAAAAAATCCAACATACTTAAAATCACCAATTGCCCTAATAATGAAAACGAAAGCACAAACAATACTTCCGATTTTAGATAAACTATTTGCTTGGAACCCCTGCAAATAACCTTCTTGAACAACAATAATGGCACTAGCCAGTAAAATAAGAATAGCTACGAATAATGTCCCCCATTTTTTGGGAGTAAAAGCAGGTCTATGCTCTCCTTCTTTTACAGGGATAGCAGCGGCAGAACCCCAACGACCTCCAAAAGCCCAATAAAAATGCAACGAACTGATAAACCACAGAAGTCCTACAGCTACTAATATTAAAAGTAATGTCATTTTTTCGCCCCCCAATGTTTTAATTCAAACAAAACATACACATGCGTATGTTTATAGTAAAAATTTTGTCCCTTCAGGTTTTACAACCTTATTAGGGACATTAATTATCGAATAGGATGTTTTTTATGCGAAAGCGTAGCGTCAACGTAGTAACAGATAAATGCTAAGGGACGTGACGTTCTTAGATGGAGTTCCTCTATTTCAGCGAATATTTGGCGAACCGCTGAAAGAGGTTAAAAGTATTACCATTTTATCAATATCAAAATTAGGATTTTCTTCAAACCTTGTCATCCATCCTACATACGTTAAATAGGCAAGTCTCGCTCTATCAATCGATTCAGCTTTGTCGATGCCCTTTTTTTGATACAATTTCGCAACACACGAGATTCTTTGTTCTTCAATATTCACTAAGCGTTCTGCAACAACAGGATCATATTTTGCCCAAGTATAAATACCAATCTCCATTTTTTTATCTCGATTAAAACTAATTCGTAAAAGCTGTTCCAACGAGGCATCCTGTTGCTCCATACTTTGAACAATCAGCTTTGTTGCATGTATCTCCCAATAGTCGACCATAGAATCTAACAGCTCTTGATGGTCACGAAAATAGTGATAAAAGCTACCTTTACTTATTTTTAGCAATCGAGCAAGTGCTTCGATGCGAACTTTATGTATTCCTTCATCAGCCAATTGTTGTAATCCTGCTTTTATCCAATCTTCTCTTGTTAATTGCATGTCATCTCTCCAGTAAGATACGTTAGCGTATGTTTTACGTTAGAATACTATCGATTTCATTTTTTGTCAATTTTTCAATTTATTTATCTTTATGTACTTTAATGTTATTGTTAATCGTAATATTTATAGGCATTACCCTAGGTAAAATACAGGCGCATATTATTATAATAGCTAAAAGTTTTTTCATCTTTAATCTCCCTTTTTTGGTTACATTCCTATTTCAAATCACTTTGTTTATTGCTAATGCCAAGTTTTTTAATTACTTGACCTTAATGCCACTATTAATTAATTATGCCGAGGCATAATCGCGTCCAGAATCGGCTTTGTGCTTTGACCTGCAGATGTTTTTTGCGCTAAAGCGTTGTGCAACGTAGCGGCTGCAACGAAGTTGGTCACTTCAGTCATGCGTTGTTGCTTTCGTGCTTCGCTTGCCCACAGATAAATTGCCACAGGGCGTACGTTCTTAGACTGAGTTCCTCTGTCTTAGCGGACATTTTCTGAAAGAAGCTAAAATGTATTATCAAATAGATTTTCTGCAATGCCTTGTAAAATATCTTTCTCTGTAAACTCCATTAATTGTTCTCTTGTAATAGTTTTCTGTTGAATTAAGCGGTTTGACTGAATAGTTACGAGCTTTTCAAATAGGTTTCGGATATAGCGACCGTTCGAAAAGTTTGGAATAGCTTCGACTGGAATTTGATGCAATTGCTCCTTCATATGATGTGCAAATACGTCACCATACTCGTAATCATTATTTTTACATAGCATGGCAAAAATATCATAAAGCTCATCTGTGCTAAAATTATCAAACTGCACAAAATGATTGAAGCGTGATTTAAAACCTGGATTGGCAAGTAAAAATTCCTCCATGAGCTCTGTATAACCAGCAACGATCACAACTAAATCATCGCGTAAATCCTCCATCGACTTTAATAGACTATCAATCGCTTCTTTACCAAAAGCGTCCTGTTTATCATTAACTAGTGCATAGGCTTCATCAATAAAAAGCACGCCGCCCTTTGCTTTATTTACTACTTCTTGGACCTTCAAAGCCGTCTGACCAACATATCCTGCTACTAAACCTGCACGATCTGTTTCCACAAAATGCCCGCTTGAGAGTACACCAAGATGTTTATATATTTGGCCTATAATACGTGCCACTGTTGTTTTTCCTGTACCTGGATTTCCAGAGAACACTAGATGATAGGTGATTGGGAAGCTTGTTAAACCATGGTCGACACGCAAGCTTTGAATTTTAATGAAGTTAATAAGATTATGTAATTCCTTTTTGGCATTTGGAAGTCCTACAAGTCCATCCAGCTGCTTCTGTAATTTTTCAATTTCTCGCTCTATTTCTGGTGTTATTCGTAAACGTTCACCGTTAATAAATTCACCGCTATAAATAATTTTCCCTTCTTCATTGAAATAATCTCCTCGACCGTGCTTTTCTCCATTTACAAGTTCTCCGATATAGGAAGCCTGTCCATTAGTATAGTAAAGAGTACCATGTCCCGTCATAGCATCCTCTTTAAACTGCCCCTCCGATACTAGTACACCTTGACGAGAATAGTTCTTACCTTTTCCATGTTTCATATCCTCAAAGAAATAACCTTCATATTGAAGCGTTGTTACACCATTTGCAAGTTCCTCAGCACTTGGCGATTCTGGTGTGAAGTAAAGCTTTCCGGCACCTTGCATATGGTTCCAGATAAAATCACCTTCATATTGTAAAAAACCACTTGGATAGTATTGTTTTCCCTTGCCTTTCTTCATGCCATGGACAAAATCACCTTCATATTGCGGCTGATTTAAATGCAAATACTTAGTACGAAGCTCTTTAAATGGAGCAATAGCATCTTCCTCATAATACAAAATCCCGTAACCATCCATTAAATCATTACGAAAATGTCCCTCGTAATATATTTGACCATCCTTATATAAAATACCATTACCTTGTTTTTTATTTTGAATAAATTCGCCCTGATAAATCATTTGACCCTTTAAATACATAATGCCATTACCTTGCTTCATATGATTGACGAATTCTCCCTCGAATAACAGCTCCCCTTCTTGGTCAAATAGCGTACCTTTGCCATCATATATGTCATGACCAAAGTCATTTTTCTTCACGCCGCCCCGATACATTAATGTCCCATCTGGATACAATATATCTTTTTCTTCATGATTATATGTCATTTGATTGCCACCCTTTATCCATGTTCAGTATACGTTCAATTATAGCGTGGAAAAGAATACTTATGTGCGAATTTTCGGAATTCACAGGGTATTTTTTTAAGAAATTACACTCTTATAAGGTAAAAATCCGCTTCGATTAGTATCTACACGGATTTTTACCTTATTTTTTGTTTTTATATATAGCGATAATTTTGTTGCATCGATTGAATCGTTTCAATCATCTCTTCTCTAAGCTCAATTGGCTCTAACACTTCAATGTCTGCCCCTTGGCTCAGCAACCACATTTTAATACCATGTCCAAAAACTTCCGCTTCAAATAAATATTGCCCATCTTTTTTAGATAATATTTTTGCTGTTGGCAAACGATCTAACACAGCTTGTGGGGACGGTCCTTTAAAGATAAATTTCATACGCATTAGCTCGCCTGCATGCATAAACTGAATACGTTTGCGAAATTCTCCTTCTTGAAAACGTTCGGCATATGGTATTTGGAATTTTTTATCAAGCTCACAAAAATGTTGAATTCGGTCGACTCTATAAACAATGGGCAAATCCTTTTCATGCTTATTATCATAAGCAATTAAATAAAAGTAGTATTCCGAGAAAATAACGGCAAGTGGTTTTAAAATCCTTTCTGAAGGAATTGTTTCACCTTCACATAAATAATCAATTTTAATGATTTTCTTTTTTTGAACCGCCTCTGATAGAACCCAGATTAAAGGCAGTAGAGACTTTTTATGATTTAAATCTACGTACAAATGCTTTTCGTTTAAAATAATATTGTGAATAAACTCCTGCTTATCAGCCGCAACAATCGAAATAAGCTTATCTATAATATCACTCATTTCTGATTTTAGCAGTGCCCTTGATTCGATGAGAATTTTAACAATCGCTAAAACTTGCTCCTTTGATAAAATACTTTCTCCTTTATTTGTCAGCCTGTACACCTTTTCCGTCCGCACATATTCTAAATGGCAATCCAATTTAGCTTTTTCTAGGTACGCTCGAATTTCATTCAAATCCCGTTGTATGGTTTTTTCACCAACATTATGTGTTATTGCTTCTTGTTTTTTGTTAATTCCTTGACCATCCATTAGTCTGTCAAACATCGAAATGACCCGATAGCCTTTGTGTTGTTGTGAATCTACCATATATCCCACTCTCTCTTCAAAGTTACTTTTCTATTATACAAAAAGAGTTGGACACTATTAGTCCTTTTAACTACATAATTTCTATTTTATTGGTATAATTGGCATGACATTCTATACTTTTGTTATAATTCACATTATTTTTACAGTTAATTCCGTATAAGCAGATAAAAAGGACCTCAACCTCGGTGATTGAAGTCCTTCATTATTATATCAATGAAATACAAATGTCATGTTGCTCTTCGGCAAAGTGAGAGGTTGATCTCCGTTCCGACTGAGCACTTTGTTGTGCTACCGCTGAGACTGAGCGACTCATCGGGCATCAGCGGCCTCGGACACCCCAGGAAGCTTTGCTCTGCGCGAGCGACTCCAATCAACCATGTAGAATTTTTTGAGATAAAACGAAACTTCAGCAAAATTGAGTATTTATGCGAAAATTTGTAGCCTAGACAGAGTATTTAACAGATTATTCCTTTACTCTTACTGCAGTTCCATACGCTAATACTTCTGATGTGCCGTCCATGACCGATGATGTTGAAAATCTTACCGCAACAATCCCATTTGCCCCTAGTCTTCTTGCTTCTTCTTCCATAGCTTGTGTGGCAATTTCTCGAGAGCGAGTGAGCATTTCTGCATACTCCTTCATCTCTCCTCCGACAATATTGCGAAGTCCAGCCATCATATCGCGGCCAATATTTCTCGATTGTACCGAATTACCTTTTACTAAACCTATAGTTTCTACAATTTCTTTTCCTGCTATACTATCTGTGGTTGATAGTAACATACAAGAGCCCTCCTATTTTTTATATTTTTCAACGGCTTTAACAGCTTCAGTAATGGAAGTCGTAATCACTCCTGTGCGCTTAATTAAGCCAATCACAAATAAATTGCGATAAACAAACTGATTTTCAACCCCGTCGTGTACAAGTGCTTCTATTTTCATCATATTGTCCCGGCCTTGTTGACGAACATCTGTAAAGACGCCTACGATTGGTCGATTCAACATCGCAAATGCCCCAATCTCTGCTGCTACACCTGAATCAATCTCAACCCCATCTAAAACGGCCACTAATACATCGCTATTTTGCAGCATCTCTAAATCGGCTTGCGCAATCGCCAAACTATCAGCATATGCCGCTTTATCATTTATCGCATCATTTTCCTGTGGTACGTATAATTCAATACCTGGTACTGCCTCTCTAATTGCCGCAGCGAGTTGCTCGTTGACTAAACGATCTCCTAAAGAAAATAATCCATTTGCTAAGTATGCCTTCATAATAAAACTCCTATTCCAATGTTTTTTCAAACACGATTTTATGTCGATTTTTCTTATCCACAAAAGTGGAAATAATATCAAATCCATGTTTAAGATTTGTGATGAGCATTGCTTTTCGCTCATTTCTACCATATGTACGAACTTTTTTAAATCCAAGTGCCTGTATATGTTCATGCTGTCGCCCCATCAATTGACTGGCAATCCCTTGACCCCGTTTCTTTTCAAGGACACCGCCTAACCAACTGTAAAAAACGCCATCAGGATGTGTATAGCCTAGTTTAAAGCCTAGGATATCTTTATTTTCTACTGCTAATAAACAAATAAGTCCTTCTTTACTTTCAAGTTTTTCTAGTGGTAGATTTGCCCCATCAAATACATGTGCATGAATTTCCTGTAATTGCTTCAACCAATCATATGGTACGCCTTCAATTATGACGATATGCATTTTTATCACCCCTATCAGTCATTCATTATAGCAGAAAAGCTCAAACTATAAGGTTGAACATTGCAGTATTGTTTTTCTGGAAAAAATAACGTCCTTTATACAGTGCTAAGTGTTTATCCTATCGAACGGGAGATCTAATCCGCTCGGAGTTTTTGCGATAACAGAACAGTTTCTTAGGCTAACGGTTAAGTCAGGTGGTAACCTTTCCAAGACATTAACAACGGGTACGGCCACGTGACACCCATTCTCCTTTATTGTCGCCTAGATGCGGAGGGTAGGAATCATCCCTGTTGGCAAATGCGTAGCTTTAACATAAAAATGCAGTATCCAATACTCATGTCATTTACCCAATAAACGGAAAAGAAATCCTTGCGGTATGATATTTTCTCTAAAGGCTCTTCGCAATATCACTGTTTTTAATGCAAACGGTATCTTTTCCACTCTCCTTACGGTAATCATCCTTTGATTCGAGTAAACCGATATATCGCCAGCCATCAAGTTTCGTCCCAAAATAATAAAAAACCTCCCACTTTTATACGAACCCAAACTCATTTCATTTGGATATTTTGTTCGTTTTAGCGGGAGATTATATTCTATCATCCGATTGTTTCCACAATGTTTCCTTGCTGATCTTTAATATATGTTTTTTGAATTAAGAGTGAAAGTTCCGGTATAGAAGACAATTCAAATTCTTTTTCTTGTGGCATCAAGTTTTGATTGAGTTCCATAACTGCCTTTTCATTTAAAGTTATGGTAACATCCGCTTCCTCCACGCTATAGCCACATTTTTCTCCGGGCTCAAAAACAACTCGGATTTCTCGACCAACTAAGGTTAGCCTTTTCCCTTTTAAAATCCGTCCGCGTAAAAGTTTACCGATTATTGCTGCTTGCTTTGCCCCCAGCGTTAACTTATTCAACTGTTTGCTGAACAACCCTGTTTTCCCCTGCTCCCAAGCTAGTTGGTCCACAAATAAATAGCCGGTATTTGAGCCTTCTTCTGCCATTCCTTTTTCTACCGCTTCAGCAATGGATGAAATCTGTAAAAGAGATACACGAGATAAGTCAGTAACATAGCTCGGGATATATTTTAGACCTGCATTTAGTACACCAATCGTATTCCAAGTTTGCATCGCCTCAAGCTCATCGCCTGTAATCCCTACCATTTGAATAAACTCTACTTGTCCATTTGGTGTATCAATAGCAGGTAACTCGGGATCTAACGTATATGCAAGCGCTGTTAAAAGCGTGTCAGCACCTTCGCAGATTGGACCATTAGCATCCAAATAATCGCCTGCTCTGAAAACATTGCCACTGTCAAAAACATATCTTCCCATGTTTTGTAGCAAATTTAGCGCCCACGCTGGCGGCTCCTCCTCATCTTCATTTCGAGCAAGACGAAATGTTAACTCAAACCCATACCCGCTGTATTTCGCATCTTCAGATTCTTTTTCATATAACTCGGAAAATCCATAAGTTACAAAATGCCAGTGTGGAACTGGTGTCTCACTCTTATAGGCGCTGATTCCTTCAAGTGGATCTTCTCCCCCTAATAAATATGGAATAACAGTTCCATAATGCTTCGGCTCCTGTTCTCCGTAAACTTTTAATAACTGCTGATCAATTGCATCCCAACCATATGCATTTACTTCTTCGCTCATCATCAACGCCCCCTATGCATTTCTATATTACCTATAATTATACTATAAAGTATATAACACACTCCAAAGAGAATAATACCTAGTTTAATACCTCTAATCTTACTAGTTTTTTTATTAATCGGTGGTGGATATTGAGTACAAGTTACTAAGTCCTATGGCAATCTATAGAGACATGGCTAAATATGAAGCCTCAACGGATATCTAAATGCGCCGAGGCGTTATTATGGCGTGGATAAAATAAGTTGAATGCTTCAAAATTTCGCCTTAACCGTATAACATAGCTGTTGAACGCACACTTTGTAAGTAATCTGCAAGCTTCCCCGCATATACTTTTTCTAAATAAGGTAATTGTGCGAGACAATGGGGTGTCATTAATGCTGGGTTTTGATAAACTTTCAGCCCACCAACCTTCAAAAGAGTCGCTACAAATTGTGAGCAAAAATAAGCACGCTCTCTTCGTACCTCCTTTTGCATCATAACGCCAAAGAGCCCAATAAAATTATATTTATAGCGATCACGATTCCAATACATATAACGTACGATTTTCATCATCTCTAAGTATTGATACTGAGATATTTTACAACGATAAATTACACAATCAGCTGTTTCAAATAGCCCTCTTTCTGCATCCTCTTGCAAAAAACCCCCACTTAAAGGATTATTTAATTGTCTACGTCCAAAGCTATACATTTCAAAAAGTTCCTCATCAAAAGCAATGGACGCATGATTCATCGCTTTTCCAGTATACATGCCTATAGCTTTTGATAATAATGTACCTGTCTTTGTTAATACTATGTAAATGGTATATGCCATGTCCTCACCCACTTCAATATTCTTCCACACTACCAATACGTTTTAAATATTCAAACGGTTTCATAAATTTCCTTTTTTTATAAGTATAGCTAAAGAAGTTGACTTTTTTCTTAGAAAAAAATGAAAATTTTCTTAATTTTCATCAATAAAATACTTTTAGACTTATGTTTTTACGCCATCTTGTGATTTACTGATTTTTACTAAGAATTTAAGTATAGGTATGTACAAGAAATTTTAAATATGATTGCCGATGTGTGTGGTGTAAAGTTTGAGGCTTTATAGGAGCTTAAAAATTTGAATGTAGCATAGAGTCACGGACAAAACCCTGGTTAAATAAGTATCCTTATAACCAATAGAGGGCGTGTCTTTTTTTGAGTCAAAAATGATACAATAAAAAATTGAAACAAACTGTAGTGGAGCTTATCACTCTGGTATGTCCAGTCAACTGTCTAGCGTGCCTTCCACAAGGAATCGATTATCTAACACCAGATGAATGCGAAAGAATATACCGGCTATAGCGTAAACTTAACGGGTAAGTTATCTTCCCCTTCATATTTTTGGCTTAACCCCTGAGTTTTTCATGACACTTAGATCAAATTTCCATTAACCCCCAATCGCTGGCGTAATTGGGGGTTAATTTCCATACTAGCAATTTTCAACTGGCTTTTTTATTGCCGGATTTTCATATTTTAATTCTTTATTATTGCCTGGGTGTTGGCACAATTATTTTGGTATATACGTATCGCTTCTTTTAAAAATATTTGCTCCTTTTCTGTAAAAGGATTGGGAAATTTGAATGATTCTGTGAATGGTAGCTTTTTCTCAACCAAATCTAAATTTCCTTTCAATGTTTCATTCATAAGTTGCAGAAGTTTTTTAACAGTTTCTTGAGCTTCTTTTGAAGAAGGTATAGCTTCTATAAATGTTAAATGTTTAATTTCTGATAGAACTTTAGCCCATTTTTTATCTAGATCGATTTCTTCGGATTTATTTATATTAAATAATTCATCAGTTATATCTGAAAAGTGTTCTTTAAACCATGTTTCAGTATTTTCAGCAAACATTAATTTTTGAAGCATAGCACAAAATATCTCGATATTAATGATTTCCTCATCTTTTACTGTTTCAATAAGGTGATTTATATCAGATAATATATTTATAATTTCAAGCTTTTTGGCTTCAAATAACTGTTTTTGTGCGTTTAAAGATTGTAAGATAATTTCACCTTTAACAGTGTTTTTTTGTAGTATGTCTTTAATTTCCTTTAGCGACAAGCCTAGAAACTGTAATGACTTAATGTTTTGTAAAGTAGATAGATCCTCTGTAGTATATAATCTATGTCCACCCTCTGTATAATCACTTGGTTTCAATAGGTCGATGCTGTCATAATATCGAAGGGTTCTAATACTAACACCAGACGTTTGCACAAGTTGACCTATCGTAAAAATACCTTTCTCCGACAAATTATTCTCTCCTTAATGATTGACTTTAAAGTATCGTATAACAGGATAAGAAAACTTTTTTCCATTTAAAGTATAAATTGCTGCAATTAAAATTAATATGGTTTCAAGAATAATAAGTGCAAAAGAAAGGATTGAAACTGCGCTCCATTTTTTAGACATCAAAGTTAATAACAAAAAAACTGGGAAGAAAGTAAAATGAAGGTTCATTCCTTCTTTTGCATGGTCAGCAAAATATTTATTCTTATTCCTTGATACTAAGTATACCAATATAGGTAAAATAAAGGTTAATAATAGCGAGAACAGGTGCATTAAACTTGCCAATCCTCTGTTTAATATACTCTCTTTTTTCACTGTGCTTTTCCTCCAATAGCATATTTTTAATTGTTACCATTTACAATGAGTAACTAAATTCATCATAAAAGGTAACGCTACTGGAGATTCAAGGACAAAGAATAATTTTTTTCATTAAACACAAGAATTCACGTTTGGTTTTTTGTGATTTCGGTATCTATGTTTAGGTGATTAACTTCAAATAAGGTAGCGGAGTATTTCAAGTAATTTCTTTAAAGTTTTCCTTATGTTAAATACTTTATCAAATATAGCTGTTGTTATTTTTAGTTTGCTCTATTATATGATATAATCGCTTTACTGACTAACCTAAGCAAGTCAAATTGAGCTGTAGCGATACCGTACGCTACAGCTTTTTTTGTATTCTCTTCCTCAAGGGTTATGGCTTTCCAAATACTCCTCGGCTAATTGTGGATTTTTATATATGGCCATACCAGTTTTCAATTTTTTAAAGCCGATCTTTTCGTAAAAAGGTTCATTTCCTGTTGTTGCAATTAGCTGAATACAAGAAACATCCTCTAATTGGTCGATGATATCCTCTAAAAGAATTTTAGCTATCCCGCTTCTTTGATAATTTTTATGTACTACAACATCATAAATCGCAGCATTAAATACTCCATCTGAAAGAGCTCTCGCAAAACCTATAATTTTATGATCTTTTACTGCGAAAACTTGATGTGTACTTGCATTGAAAACTTTTTTTATTATACGTTCATCATGTTTCATCATCCACCCTACTGATTGATAAACTTCTTTTAACATTGTTAGCTCGTTTTCCTCTACGTCATATTTAAGTAAAACCATTTTTACTCCCCCTATTTTTTCTTTTAATGTTGATAACTATATTTAACCATCAAACTAAAGAGATTACATACCATTTATAAATTAAGTCTCTTGACGAACGTTTGTTCTGATATTAAAATGATTAAAAAGGAGGCAATTTTATGCAAAAAACGAACATCATTGAATTAGCACATTTCTCAGAAGAGTATGTGGCTATTTTGAATGCCTTTGAGCTTCCGGAAGAACAAAGGCAATTTACTGCCCTTCCAAAAGAGATTTCTATAGAGATGGTTGGTCAATATCCGATTGTTATTTTGAGTGACCATGTACCTGTAGGATTTTTTGTCCTGTATGCAACAGAAAGAGTAAAAGAATACTCTAATAATCCAAATGCTATGCTGCTTACTGCATTATCTATTGACCATAAACAACAAGGAAACGGGTACGCCAAAAAAGGGATGTTAGCTTTGTCTGAATTTATGAAGAGGGAATTTAAAGAATATAATGAAGTTGTTTTAGTCGTTAATCATAAAAATATTCCGGCTCAAAATTTGTATTTAAAAGCTGGCTTTGTCGATAACGGGGAAAGAAGAATGGGACGTATTGGTGAGCAAATTGTTATGAACCTAACCATTTAATAAATGTAGATATGAATTCTCAAAAATCACTCGTTATGACATGAGTGATTTTTTTCTGTGGTTTTGACAATCGGCTATTTAAAGAAAAAATGCCAACGACAAATTATACTCTTTTGGATGTTCCAATTGAATTATTCCACTTTCAAATTTTCAAGTTCTCTCCTGTAGTTTACATAATATTTTTATTTAGAAATAAAGTATTCCTCTATGTTGTAAGTTCTCATAGTAACTCTCTTGCTTCCACACCATAAACTGCTTGGGAACATGCTGCCCCCACCGTCATCAATAGCTATACCTTTATTACAACCTCATAATAAAAGCAGATGGCTATGTAGAGGTCCACTACAGAACTCTAAACCATCTGCCTTTATAGGCAATCACTTTTTTAAAAAGAATGGAGATACGTTTATCCCTAAGTCTCCAATTCTACACTTCTCCTTTTTTACGAGCTGCCATTTCATCTTTCATTTCTTCTTTTAATCCTTCAATTGACTTTTGACGTCGCTTATTTTTTTCTTTAATCATTTCACTTTGCATAGGGTCTGCAAACTCCAAACTAATTTCCGCTTCATGAAGTTTTTCTTCAGTGTTTTTAACGATATCACGGATTCGCTCAACGTTATTGGATCTATCATCCGGTTTTGAGTGTCTTGAATTAGCCATGGTAACCTCCTAAAATTTTGACATAAATCTAGGTTGGCTAATTTAGAATGTTCCTATGTGTACTAATTTTTACTAAGAAGAATGCTACCTTTTTATTTCCACTTATAGTAAACATGAGATTATATAAAATAACTTTCAACTCAAATGGCATAACAGAATTATTCGTTCCTCGTAAAGTATTTAATAAAAGTTCCCTTATAATCAGTTTAGCATGCGCATTAAGGATATATTATATCCGCATGTTTTCTATTTTATGGTTACCATTCTCCAACTATATAAT
>NZ_JAQZSD010000066.1:0-23464 GCF_028674935.1 Lysinibacillus sp. CNPSo 3705
ATTGTGTTACGATTACATTACATATTTTAAATCGTTGTTAAATTTTTTAGGAATCACTCTCCTCACTTAATATTAAATAGAAATATAGAAAGTAAAAGTTCTCTTTTATCCCTAAGTATTTTGTGAATATTTATTGTGGTGAAAGAAAGCCTTTTCAAAGGAAAAGCACCCTAGTATAGAATTCCATTTTATGAACGTGAAGATTCGATACTTTCCTCCTTGCCCTCAGGAAGTAAATTTAGTTTTTCGAACATTTTGTAGGATATTTTTTAAACTTTTAGTATCTAATAAGCTTTTAATTTAAGCGAAGGAATTGATAATAATTGAAGAAAAAGGGGACGATGTTTAGCTTTATATTAACATTTTAACATCATAAATAACGTTGATAAATTTTATGTAAGTGGAGGAATAGAGAGTTATGTCAGGCAAGACTTTTAATCATCGTTATATCCCAGGACTAGATGGAATTAGAGCTTTATCAGTTTTAGCTGTAATTGCATATCATTTTAGCTTCGGTTGGGCAAGAGGTGGGTTCTTAGGAGTAGATATATTTTTTGTGTTATCAGGTTATTTAATAACCTCTACAGTTTTACCTTTAAAAGGGAACCAATTGACTGTTAGTTTAGGTCAATTTTGGATTGGGCGGTTTAGACGTCTACTACCTGCAGCGTATGTAATGATTATGACTACATTCGTTTGGGTAATGTTTTTCAACAAGGAGCTTTTAAATTCGTTACGTGGAGACGCAATATCCTCTGTTTTTTATTCAAGTAATTGGTGGTTCATTTTTCATAAACTATCTTATTTTGATAGCTTCGGATCTCCTTCCCCTCTAAAAAATTTATGGTCATTAGCAATCGAGGAACAATTTTACCTTCTTTGGCCAATTCTATTGATTATTGGGCTTTATGTTTTTAAAAAGCAAAGTAAATTATCGATTTTCGTTTTTATTGCGGCTTTAAGCTCCGCAGTGTTAATGAGTGTGCTATATCAACCAGGGCAAGACCCAAGTAGAGTATATTATGGGACAGATACTCGGTCATTTGAGTTATTAATAGGCTGTTGGTTAGCTTTCGTTTGGCCTATGAAAAAACTTACATCAAAAAAATTATCAAATAAAAATGTCAATACACTAAACTCTATAAGTGTGATTTCTTTTAGTATCATTATTTTATGTATTATTTTTGTTGATGAATATCAAGCTTTCCTATACAGAGGGGGGATGTTTTTTTCTGCATTAATGCAGCTATATTAATAGCCTGTGTTTGTCATCCAGCTAGTTATTTAGGAAAACTACTCTCTTGGAAACCTCTATGTTGGCTTGGCTCAAGATCCTATGGAATTTATCTTTGGCATTATCCAATTATAGTGCTGGGTACTCCAATACATGAAATTGGGAATCCTGCCAATTGGCGTGTAGGCTTACAACTAGTACTTATACTGGTAATCGCAGAACTATCTTATCGTTTTATTGAATCGCCAATTCGTAAACAAGGATTCCGATCATTTTATCGTAAATATTTTGTGTTTAATCTGAAAAAATGGGGAAGTATTACTTTAACAAATAAAATATCAACTATACTTATTTCTTTATTCCTAGTAGCGTTTATTACTGGAATCGTAGGTATGGGTGGAGAAACACAAAAGGATTCAATGAAGGATCATCCGACCGATATCAAAATAAATGGGGAAGAACAGTCTACTAACAGTAAGGAACCTGTTAAGAATTTAGAAATAGCTGAGAAAGATTCTTCTAAAGAAGATAATAAAGAAGCAATTGAAACAACTAATAAGGTCCAAAAGGAAGATAATGTTTCAGATGCTGTTTCTATTAAAAAAACTTACAAGGGTATACTAGCTATTGGAGATTCACTAATGATAGATGTTGCTTCAAGCTTGCAAGAAATATACCCTAACATAACAATAGATGCAAAAATCGGGCGACAAGTCCATCAAGCTGTTAAGTTGGTACCAAATTACGCTAGTTTCAATCAATCAGACAAGGCTGTTATAATTCAGCTTGGCACAAACGGTTACTTTACTGATAAGCAAATTGAGACACTTCTTGGAGCTTTCTCGAACGCCAATATTTATTTAGTGAATACACGAGTACCACGTTCATGGGAAAGAAATGTAAATGATGCATTGTATGAAAAAGCACAAATGTACGATAATATCACATTGATTGATTGGCATGCCGCAGCGATTAATCATCCGGAATATTTTGAACCAGACGGCGTTCATTTAGTACCAAAAGGGGTTAAAACCCTTACCGGCTTAATTCAGCAATCAATAAATAACGGGACTAATAAATTGGCATAGCTACTATATATAGTGCTCAATTTTTTAGTAGAGAACTTTTATATTAATATATCTCTTGATATATAGTAGGTTTTTGAAAGGTCACTCATTGTTTTTAAATGAGTGACCTTTTTTAAATTTATTATTAATAATGAACTTTTTAGTTTTATCGCATAAGTATTATTGAATTTATCTACATATGATAAATCAGAGGGAGAGTGATTTCTTCTGAAGAAGTTAACTATAATATATTGCAATGCAAACGGCAAAGGTCATGTGATTAATAAAATTGAAAATACGATACCTGTATTACCTAATGTAGGTGATAAAGTAGGATTAGGAAATGCATTTTATAACGTAGAAAGACGGGACTTTGTATATTTAGAAGAATATAATACTGTAGAAGTATATATTTACTTAAATTAAAGCATAGAGTCCGTCCATTAATGTAGTGAACCCCAAAAGTTAGATTTAACCAGCATGGAGATATCCATCCTGGTTTTTCTTTATGCAACCAATATTTCACGTTAGGGTACTCGTAACATAGGGAAATATTATTCGGAGATAAAGAAAAGATCACCATTATTGATGGTCTCAAATTTTATTTTCGTAAAGGAACAATACGCCAATACATAAAGCATCTCCATACCCACTCTACCAAAAATTACTAATGATTATTTGTTAATCCATGTGAAAATACATAATCGATAAATAATTTATGTTGGGGTATTGCAGTTTGACCTACATATAAGTCTTATAGTTTCTTTACTAGGGAGTCGTTTTTTATTAAAGTAGCGGGGTAGGTTAGTGGAAAAAACAAAATGTGCAATAGTAAGCTGGCATGAAATTATTATGGAATAACAACAGTTTTAATTGGAGAGAAGGTTTGTCAGGATTAATTAACATGTTAACGGTAGGGAACTAACCAACCTTTAGTCTAATTAAGACATAGTAGTTTAACGCCCAGTTGAGCTTTCGCTGTATGGAATTGACCATACATAAGTCCATCTTCTTTAGTTGACATACCCATAACTATGCTACGTGTAACTAGTACGGTAAAAATATCACCTGTTTTAGATTTAAACGAACTATTTTGCAATAGATTAACCGAACATTCGTATTAAATTAGTGAAAGTGCGATTCGTCCATCGTCTGTACACTTCTCAAATTACTTAAAACACGAATATTATATTTAAAGTTATCTTTCTAAGTTTGCAGAACTAAACTTTATTTTTTATTAAAGGACTATAATCCATATATGATATGATTACAACCTAATAGAAAAGGGAAATCCCTAAGTTATACAATGTTAACGTTACTTCTAAATGTTAACCCCGCGGATTTAATGTTTTACGATTTTTATTTAGAAAAACAGATTCTGTTGGATAAATTTGATAGGATCTTATAGAAGCTTTATAGGATGCCAGAAGCGGAATTAAGTGTAGATGAAGGGACAATATCCGTTCTTTTCCGTCTATTCGAATTGTTTCATTTACCAAATCAACTTATTCCTAGGTTAATGAAACGAGTTCAGACCTGTTGTTGCTAAGCTATTTAAACATATCTTATCCGTATGCGGCAGCGTGAAAGGATTGAACTGCTAAGAAAGAAGGAAAGTTTAAAGGCCGATTAAAGAAGTACCATTAAAATCATGCAGTAAAGCTTTATAAAGAGGGAGAAATGACATTTGTGAAATTACAAATATGTCTAGGGTCTCATTATATAGAAAGCTATCGGAAAGGAACAGTTGATGAGTTATACCAAAAATCGGAAATATAAAATAGAAAATATTCCTTATAGAGGTGGAATTATATGCCTAAAATTGACAATATGTTAGCAATTCTATGGATGCTTCGTTCAGGTGAAAAAATTACTGCAAAACAAATTGCAGAAAAGTTAGAGATTAATATAAGGACTGTTTATCGTTATATTGATACACTTTCAACAAGTGGTGTACCTATAATTTCAGACACAGGACATAACGGTGGATATACTTTATTAAATAATTTTATTGAAGCTCCTCTTTTTTTTGATTTTGAGGAGCAAACTTCACTATTTCACGCTGCTGTTTTTGCAGAAGAAGCCGGATATTATGGAGGTGAAGCACTAAATAGGGCCATTTCAAAACTAAGTAAGTACTCAAATCAAGAGCAAGAAACAAAGATAAATCAACATTTAACTAGTCTTGAAGTAATAAGTCGATTAAGTTCACTCTCTACAGAACCTTTTTTGAAGGAGTTGGAGCAGGCCGTAGCTGACGGGTACTCAGTAAAAATTCTTTACCATAAAAGTGGAGAAAAGCAATTAAATTATAGATTGGTCGATCCGTATAGAATTATCTATTGGAATAATAAGTGGTATGTGATTGGATTTTGTCATCTTAGGAATGATATTCGTAGTTTTAGAGTAGATCGAATTGAAAGTCTAATGCTAACCGAAAATACGTTTAACCGGCCAGAAAATTTTTCAGCACGTGACTTTTTTATGAAAAACCTCCTTCCAACTATAGAAGATAAAGAAGGGATTACTTTTTTAGTTATTAATGGGAATACAGGGACGTTGGGGGATCTTTGCCAACATTGGTTTTTAGGACATTATTTACAAGAACGGACTTCAAATCAAGCAGTATTTCTTCTTGAAAAGGATATTATACATACATATGTACCTTATTTACTTTTACCGTATGGTAAAGCTATTCAAGTTATTGAGCCAATAAGTCTAAAGAAAAGACTTATTGAAGTTTTGTCGGAATTAATACAATTTCATCAAGTATGATAACTTCACTGACGTTAGCTGTCAGTGAAGTTATCATATAATAGGCTATATTAATTGAGATTGGAGCGTTATTGAATGCAAACAAAAAAAGTGTATCTTTATGTATTTAATACAATGTCAGACTGGGAATATGGATATTTGATTGCCGAACTAAACACAGGAAGATATTTCAAAAAAGAAATAGCACCTTTAAAAGTAATTACAGTAGGAGCTAATAAAGAAATGATTACTACGATGGGAGGACTGAGCATAAAACCAGATATTTCTCTTGATGAATGTACGCTTGAGAGTAAAGATCTTTTAGTCTTACCTGGAGGGACTACTTGGAGTGAAGAAATTCATCAACCTATTTTGGAAAGAATTGGCGAAGCTTTAAAGCTTGGCACTATTGTTGCTGCAATTTGTGGGGCAACTGTGGCCCTTGCGAATATGGGATACTTAGATACTAGAAAGCATACAAGTAATAATTTAGAATACACTAAAATGGTATGTCCTAACTATAAAGGAGAAAAGTTCTATGAGTTGGGATCTGCGGTATCTGATGCGAATTTAGTTACTGCATCAGGAATAGCTCCTCTGCAATTTGCGAAGGAAGTACTGAAAAAATTAGATGTATTTGCACCAGATACATTACATTCATGGTATAACCTAAATAAGACCCACAAACCTGAATACTTTTTCCAGTTAATGAATTCATTAAATAGATGAGCTAAAAAAATCAACTTAGCAGATTTATATTAGTTTAAATAATTACCATGCTCTAGACAATGTCAAAGCATGGTTTTTGAATATAACTAAAAAAGCTTATGGAGTATTGAAAAATCCCTTAATTTTGTAATTATGCATTTTCCTTCAAATATTGTGGCGGAATAATGAAAAATCAGTTAATATTAAAAATAAATATTTTTGTAAAAGAAAGGGGAGAAATTTATGTTTTCTAATGAAGAAAAAGAGTCTATTTATAAAGTGATTTATAATAGGAGAGATATTCGAAGTTTTTTGTCAACTCCCATCCCTGAAAACATTATACATAGAATATTAAATGCAGCTCATCATGCACCTTCAGTAGGATTTATGCAACCTTGGAACTTTATTTTGATTTCCACTGATGAAATTAAAGAAAAATTGGCTTGGGCAGCCGAAAAAGAAAGGCGAGCATTAGCTATTCATTATGATGGGGAAAAACAAATGAAATTCCTTGATTTAAAAATTGAGGGTTTAAAAGAAGCTCCTTTAACTATTTGTGTTACATGTGACCCTACAAGAGGAGGTTCACATGTATTAGGACGAAATTCAATTCCTGAAACAGATATTTTATCAACAGCCTGTGCTATTCAAAATATGTGGCTAGCAGCTTGTGCTGAAGGACTTGCGATGGGGTGGGTAAGTTTTTATAAAAAGAATGACATTAGAGACATTTTAGAAATACCACCACACATTGATCCTATTGCTCTTATATCAATTGGTTATACTAATGATTACCCAGAGAAACCTATTTTGGAGTTAGCTAATTGGGAAAAAAGGCGTTCTTTAGAACATCTTATTTTCGAAAATAAATGGGGGCAAAACTAAAGACTTATTAATCTATCAGGATGTGTTCCTTGAAAAATGTTGAATTGCATAGGCAATTCTTTTGTGCATCCGGAATTAACCTGTGATTCAAGAATTCTAGAATATTTTGTATCCTATGGTATGGCTTGCAAAATCTGTTTTCATATAGTACAGTATGGTTAAATTTTAAATAACTGAACATGATGATGGGAAGTAGTAGCAAGCACGTTTCTTTTAGAGAGTCAGCGGTTGGTGGAAGCTGATAGAAACACTTGTGAATCCGTCCTGGAGTTGCACAGTCGAAGTGAATGAAGTAGGCTGTAGCCGGCTGAAATGCCGTTATGAAATAAGTGGATTAGGTATATGCCTAATCAATTAGGGTGGCAACGCGGGTAGCTCTCGTCCCTTTTTAGGGATGGGGGCTTTTTTGTGTTTATTTTTATTCAAAACGGAGCTATTGGAGTTTAGCTTGCAACGTAATTACGCAAAGACTTAATGGATGCAATGTCATTAAACTATTGGAGGTATGACGATGTTAGATATTAAACGTGTACGCGATAATTTCGCGGAAATTAAAGAAATGCTATTAACACGTAATGAAGATTTAGGCAACTTTGATGACTTTGAGAATTTAGATGCAAAGCGTCGTGCGTTAATTGCTAAAACAGAAGAATTAAAAGCAGAACGAAATAAAGTATCTGAACAAATTTCAATTATGAAACGCAACAAGGAAAATGCAGATGAAGTTATTGTTCGTATGCGTCAAGTAGGTGATGAAATTAAAGAGCTAGATGTTCAACTAAATGATGTTGAAGAGCACTTTAAAGATATGATGATGCGCTTGCCAAACATTCCACACGAATCTGTACCAGTAGGGACAACAGAAGACGATAATGTAGAAGAATATACTTGGGGGGAAATTCCAACATTTGATTTTGACATTAAAGCACATTGGGATCTTGCTACAGATTTGAAGATTGTGGACTTTGAACGAGGTACAAAAGTAACAGGTAGCCGTTTCTTATTCTACCGCGGCCTTGGAGCTCGTTTAGAACGTGCATTAATGACATTTATGATGGATTTACATGCAGAGGAGCATGGTTATGAGGAAATGCTACCACCTGTCATCGTTAATCGTGATAGCTTGACGGGTACTGGAAATCTTCCTAAATTTGAAGAAGATGTTTTTAAATTAGAGGAAACAGATTATTTCATGATTCCAACGGCAGAGGTACCTGTAACAAACTTCTATCGTGATGAAATTTTACTGGCTGAGGCTTTACCACAAGGCTTTGCTTCCTATAGTGCGTGCTTCCGTTCAGAGGCAGGCTCTGCGGGTCGTGATACACGTGGTTTAATCCGTCAGCACCAATTCAACAAAGTAGAATTAGTACGCTTTGTAAAACCAGAGGAGTCCTATGAACAGCTAGAGTTGTTAACAGGTCATGCTGAAAAAATACTGCAATTACTAGGCTTACCATATCGTAAACTAAAAATGTGTACTGCAGATTTAGGATTTACTGCAGCGAAGAAATATGATTTAGAAGTTTGGATTCCTGCACAAAACATGTACCGTGAAATTTCTTCTTGCTCTAACTTTGAGGATTTCCAAGCACGACGAGCGAATATCCGCTTCCGTCGTGAGTCAAATGCAAAACCAGAATATGTTCATACATTAAACGGTTCAGGTCTTGCGATTGGACGTACAGTTGCTGCTATTTTAGAAAACTACCAACAAGCTGATGGAAGCGTAGTAATTCCTGAAGTTTTAAGACCATACATGGGTGGTAAAGAAGTAATTGCACCAAAATAAATAACGAGTAAAAGCTATTTTAGATATCCTTTACAGGTAATTGTATTGCCTTTTATTGATTTACAGATACTTTTAATATTATCTGGTAGTGTAAACAGTTGTAGTATTTTGGGTAAAAGGAGATCGTACTCTAAAAATCGGAACGTATGGGACAATTTTCTAAGAGTGCTTTTCGAATTTCCTTTTTCCTATCTTTTGTTAATTCGGTAATGCTACATTTACCACTTTTAACAGACCTAGATAAAAGTAATTACTTGTTTTATAAACTCGTAACCAAAATAACCACTAAATCCGAATAGTACTATTGCGGCAAATATAGATACCCATTTAATAAAGGTTGGATTTAGAAAACGTCTAGTAAAATGGACAAAGCTTAATAAGACCATATCATGCATAAAGATACCTAATAAAATACCTATAGCTATTAATATAAATGTAGATGTACTTGCATTACCTAATGAAGAAACTAGAATCGGACCAAAAACTCCTATCCAAAATACAACATTAGCCGGTGATATAGCAATTATGAAACCAGATAAATAAGCTGTTAATAAAGATTTATTAGGATCTTCACCCTCTATATTCACTTCTGACTTTGCTTCTTTAATACTTTGTATTCCAATAAACAATAAAAACACAAAACCTAGTAGCCACATAACTGTCTTTACCCATGGATTGGTTAATATACTAGAGAATCCTAGATAAATCAGGACTATTAAAGATAAATCTATAGTCATTCCTCCGATACCTACAAACCAACCATATATGAAACCATTCCGCATTCCTAGTTTAGCCATTTGGACAGTCATAGCACCTGCAGGTATTGCTAAAGATAAACCTAACAAAATATAGGTAAAAAGTGTTGCAATCATTAAAATTCTCCTATTTTAGTCAATTAATATTCTTTTCATTACATTGTGCATGTAAAGGACACTTACCTTTTATCAATTCCATTATCCTCTGTTATTACGCATTGTTTTCGTTCTCTTTTATCTGGAGCATCATATCCATCTAAATCAGGGGTATTGGCAAACCCTAGTTAAGGTATTTTAAGTTATTCCTAAATAAGTATTGTAATCATCAAACCATTCTCCTTATTTCTCTGGCTTTAAAAATAGAACCAGAGCATTGCGATTTTCCACATTACTTCACTTGCAATGGGCTTTTGCTTGGCATAAAAATGTTGAATAACATTTAAGAATTCTCTACTCTATGCATCCCGATAAAAACCAGCTTCTTCAACTCCTTCTGGAATAGCTAGTGCATCAAACTCATCTAATTGAATATCATCAACGTTTTTCGGGTATTACAGTAAAATTCCAAGTACAGGTAGACCAACTGTTACAACCTCGGTTGATCCATCTCATTCCCATTTATTCCAACCTAGTACATCTGTAAATACACTAGCTTCTACTGCTTCAAAACCGTCAGCTAATAATAATAAAATCTTTTTCATATCGCAAATCGCCTCCTAATGTCCTTATTTTATACATATATAGAAGGCTGATAAATAAGTTTAATAAGGATATTTGATTGTTTAGGTTTATTATATAAAGAATTTAGGATATTCTATTTTATAAAAAAAGGTCGGTTAATTTATGGATCAAATGGATAAAAAAATCGTGGGATTATTACAGTTAAATGCAAAATTTAAATGAAGGAATTAGGAAGAGCTGAGCGAGTAGGGAAATTATTATTGAAGGTTACCATGCACATGTTTCTCTAAAAAACTAAACCGTCCAATTTCTGCACTAATATTGTTTACATCAAAGGATTATTACTTTAAAATACAATAACTTAATAACTAAATTATCTGATTAACAAAAGTGATAAAAATTTCATTAAAAAGGATTGAAGTAGTATGGAATTACGGCATTTAGAGTATTTTTTAATGGTTAGTAAAGAACTACATTTTACAAAAGCAGCTGAAAAATTAAGAATCTCACAACCCACTTTAAGTCATCAAATTAAGACGCTTGAAAAGGAAGTAGGATATTCACTATTTAACCGTGTTGGCAAGAAAATTGAACTTACTAAGGTAGGTGAAATTGTCCAACAAGAAGCATTGAACATTCAAAGTTCTATTCAAAGTATATCTTCTCAAATTGCAGCTTTTTCGAAAGTAGAAGTCGGGGAATTGAAGATTGCAGTGTTGCCAGGGGAAATAACGGATTTGGTATCTACTTTGTGTATTCAATTTAACCAGCTATACCCGAACATTAAAGTGTCCATTGAAACAACAGACCAAGTAGAACAGGCCATTCTCGAGAATCGAGCTGATTTTGGTATAGGTTTTCAACTTAATCAAAATGAACTGTTGCAAGTAACGAAGTTGTATGATGAAGAATTTTATCTAATTAGTAATCAAAGTAGTGAAGATCAAAAAGTATCATTTTCTTCTGTTTTAGATGGCCCTCTTATTTTATTTCCTAGTATGCATCAATGTAGGAAAGTACTTAATAAGACCAGCGATGAAATTGGTAAGCCATTAGAGCCTATAGTTGAAACGTCTAGTATTAAATCTATCTTAGATTTAGTTCGAAGTGGTGCTGGTCGTAGTGTTATCTCGCGTACATTATACGAATTTTATGATACAGAGGATTTATTTTTCCAACAAATTGAAAAACCATCCTTGACAAGGGCAGTTTATCTCATGTTTAAAAAGAACTGTTTTATTAATTATGCAGCACGTGAATATATAAAGTTACTAGTACGTGAAATCGAAAAGCTTCATTTTCACATAGAGAAAGATGACATTAATTCTTTGTATGATTTTGTATTATAGTTTTTATCTATCATTATTATAGAAATGATGTAATAGACGAACAGTGGAGTCCTCTTTACAATGTAGACAAGACAGCTCATGAAGATGAGAAGTAGACATTGTAAGGGGGTTTTTTTGGCAACAATGTCTATGAATATCATGTCAAAAATTTGTAAAGTTAAAAACAAGGTATAAAACTACTATGAGGTGATTGTTAATGGAAAAAGATTTAAGTCAATTCATTAGAAATAAAGAATTTTTAGATAAAATTGTTTCGGCTGAGGAAGCAGCTTCTTGGATTGAAGACGGGATGAATCTTGGAATGAGTGGGTTTACACTTTTCGGTGAACCAAAAGAGTTTCCACTTGCACTTTCTAAACGTGGCGAGAAAGAAGATTTCAAAATCAACCTATATACTGGAGCTTCATTGGGGCCAACTGCTGACCAATCAATGGCGGAAGCTGACATCATTAATTTACGTGTTCCTTACCAAGCTAACCCTGTAATGCGTAAGAAAATCAATGCAGGTGAGATATACTATATTGACCAGCATGTATCACATACAGCAGAAGAAGTAAGAAAAGGGTCATTAGGAAACATTGATTATGCAATTATCGAAGCTGCTGCAATCACTGAAGAAGGTTATATTATTCCAACTGGTTCTGTGGGAAATTCACCCATCTTTGTGGAACAAGCTGAAAACGTTATCATTGAACTTAACACTACTGCTCCTAAAGCGTACGAAGGCCTTCATGATATCTTTGTACCGGAGAATCAAGGTGAGCGTAGAGAGATTCCACTGTACAAAGCTTCAGATCGAATTGGAGAAATTGGAATCAAAGTTAATCCAGATAAAGTAAAAGGAATTATTTTATCAGAACAGTCTGATATTCCATCACCGTTATTTGAGCCAAATGAAGAAACACAGCAAATTGCAAATAACTTATTAGAATTCTTAGCTGGTGAAGTAGAAGCTGGAAAATTGACAGAATCATTAGCTCCATTACAGTCTGGGGTAGGGTCTGTTGCTAATGCAGTTCTAAATGGTATGAAACATTCTCAGTTTAAAGATATCGAAGTTTTTTCTGAAGTATTACAAGATGGTATCTTTGACTTGATCGATGCAGGTGTAGTTAAATTTGCAGCTGGTACATCGTTCTCACTTTCTAAAAAACGCGTTGAATCACTAGCTGAAGATTTAAAAAAATACAAAGGGAAAGTATTGTTCAGACCTCAGGAAATTTCTAACCATCCAGAAGTTATTCGTCGTTTAGGCGTTATTTCATTTAACACTGCAATTGAAGTAGATATTTATGGAAACGTAAATTCAACTCACGTTAGCGGAACAAAAGTGATGAACGGAATTGGTGGATCTGGGGACTTTGCTCGTAATGCTAGAATTACAATCTTTGTAACGTCTTCCCTAGCAAAAGATGGCGCTATCTCAACAATTGTTCCTTTCGTATCGCATATTGACCATACAGAGCATGATGTAGATGTAATTGTGACAGAGCAAGGATATGCTGATCTTCGTGGACTTCCACCAGTGAAGAGAGCAGAAAAGCTTATCGAAATCGCACATCCTAAGTATAGACCACAATTACGTGCTTACTTTGAAGAAGCAAAAGAAAAAGTGGGCGGTCATACACCACACATTCTTGAAAAAGCTTTCTCTTTCCATACAAACTTAAAAGAAAAAGGTACGATGTTGATTGAGAAAGAAAAGATAAAACATAATTAATGAGACTAAAAAAAGGGTGCATATATAATATGTAGCCCTTTTTTATATTTTCTTTCTGAAATCTAAATTAAAATATTTTTTAAGTACTACATTATAGTTTTTATCTATTATTATTATAGAAACGATGTGATAGACGCATGATAAAATTCTCTTTACAATGGAGACAAGTTCATAAAGATAAGAACTATCAAATTGTAAAGGGGTTTTTTATAATGTTTCAAGAAATAGCAGGCATTAAAATTCCAGATTCTCAATTGGCGAAAGATGCCGTAGATATTTTACGTGAGCATGGAAATGACTTGTTGTGGAATCATTCAAATCGTGTGTTTTTATTTGGTGCAGTCAACGGCCAAAATGCAAAACAGAATTATGATTTAGAGTTGCTGTATGTTAGTGCATTATTCCATGATTTAGGCTTAACAGAAAAATTTAGTAGCCCAGATTTACGATTTGAAGTGGACGGTGCAAATGCAGCAAGAAGCTTCTTACAGCAATATCAAATTCCAGATGAATCGATTCGTCTAGTATGGGATGCAATCGCATTACACACTACACCTGGCATTGCAGAACATAAAGAGACTGAAGTAGGACTACTCTTTTCAGGTGTTGGCTTAGATGTGATGGGGGATGGATTTGAACAATTCCCTGCGCACTTACGTGAAGAAATTATAAAAGCCTTCCCTCGTAACAATTTCAAGAAAGAAATTATCCCAGCGTTTTATGGGGGCTTTAAGCATAAGCCAGAAACTACTTTTGGTAATATGAAGGAAGATATTGTTCAACATTTTAGACCAGAATATAAAAATAAGAATTTCTGTCATTGTATCTTACATTCACCATGGTCGGAATAAGAAACCGCAATGGCAGCGTAACAGGGTAGAAGGTTTAAACATTTGTACAGGGTTATTCTTTGAATTCTTAAACGTTTAAATTCGTATTTTTCTGACCAATAGAGGAATAAGGGTAATTTAGGATGATTATCATTGTTCAACAATCAGACGCTTTCCTGGAAACATGGAAAGCGTCTTTTTAGATTATTTAATATCCTCACTAGACAAATATAGATTTTTATTTGCCTAAATGGAAACAAAAATTGAAAAGGAGAGTTATTATATCAATTCAAAAATTACCAATTCAATTTCCAAATAGCAAAAAAAACACAGTTTGTGAATGGCGTAACACTAACAGACATCGTTAAAGCAATCAGTCCAAGACTGGCGAAAAAGCCGTTGCGGGAATTATAAATTGAAGTTATATATATTGTTAAAGCTAATTGTTCATAAATAATTCTGACAAAAAGATGAAAACCGAATTATATTACACTCAACAATCTTAAATATACGCATTTAAGGAGTGGGAATGCTATTCACTCATCGGCTGAACACTTCATGTATCTTGTAAAATACGAATATTATAGTTAAAGTTATCTAACATAAATCATTCTGGCAGTTTTACCGAGCGATGTTTTCTTTTAAAAAGGTAAGAAGAGTTGTGAATCGTATTCATAACTAGTGACTGTATTAACTGAGTAATTTTTTTCATCTCGATATACAAAACAAGTTCATCATGGCAGCATTAAAAGGGACAGGTGAAAGTTTACCGGCTTCCTCAACATCGGATCAATCAGTAATCGTAGCATGTCGAATATGCTGTACTGAAATGGGCATAAAAGCATCTCCTCTAAACAATTTAGTGACTACAAAATATATGAACCTAGCGTTAAAACTGAAAAATTACAAGCCATCCAAAACAGTTTTGGGATTCAGTTCAACTTTGTTCAAAACGAGATTGATATTTAGCAGTAAAATCAATTAAAGTATAGCTTTTTTGATCAATTTTTTTATTAAACTAACAAAAACACTTGCAACACCTTTCATAGTACTGTACAGTACTAATTATGACGAGAGGAAAATTAATGAATCAAAAACGTGTGATTGAAGTAGCTGCAACATTATTTTTAGAAAAAGGGTTTGCTTATACAAGCATGGATGAATTAGTTCGTGTAAGCAAAGTTTCAAAGTCTAATGTGTATTATCACTTCTCTAATAAGGAAGAATTGTTGGAAGGGGTCGTTGATTATTGGATTGAAATGTATCAATCTGCAATTGATGGCTTACTATCTCAAAACCAATTATTAGTTGAAGATCGTACCCAACTGTTTTTAAAGCAATTAACACAAGGAGTTCAGACGAGAGAATATAAGGGGAGCTGTCCATTTATTACGCTTTATATTCAAAGCCCTACAAATGCCACAAAAGTAAAAGAAAAAATAGGTCTTTTTTTTGCAGGATTACAAACGAAAGTTTCTCTATTACTTAAACAAGGGGTAGAGAATGGTGAATTTAGAAAGACAATTAATATTGACGAGGTTGCATCTCTTTTTATTACAAATCTTGAAGGAGCGCTTTTTATTTCAGAAACACTGAAGGATGCAACTGTAATCATGAAAACAGCAGATCATTTTTTTAACTTGCTTCGATAAAAGAAGCATTTTTTTTACATCAAATTAGTACTGAATAGTACTAAAAGGAGGATTTATATGAGAACAGTATTTTTAACTGGTGGAACAGGTTTTATTGGAAAGCAATTAGTGAAGGAATTAGCCAAAGAGCATGTTACAATTCTTCTATTAGTGAGATCGAAAAGTAAAGCAACTCGCATTTATCAAGAAAGAGGCATCTTAAAAGAGGCAGTTATGCACTTTATTGAAGGTGATTTGACGAAAATCGACTTAGGTCTAAGTGCTGAAGATAAGGAGTTGGTATTGAAAACGGATGTGATTATTCACGCAGGAGGCCCCATGGATATTCAATCGACAAGCAATGAGGCAGCTTCCATATTTTTGAATGGTGCCCAACATATTAGTGAACTCGCTAAAAATATTCATCAATTGAAGGGATTGCAACAATTTATTCATGTTGTAGGCTATATGAGTCCCTTTGATGATAAAAATAGCAAGATTGCGATAGATGTGTTTAAAGAAGGAAACAATTTTTTGAAAATAAAAAATCCATATGAGAGAACAAAGTTTTTAGCAGATCTTTATATCCGTCAGCAGGCATCAACAGTAGGTTATCCGCTTTCAGTAATTAATCCACCAACTGTAGTTGGTAGTAGTAAAACAGGGAGTACGGAGCAAACAGGAGGCTTAGGCTTGCTTGTGATGAGTATGCGAAAAGGGCTCCTGCCAGTGATTCCTGGAGGTAAGGAATATAGATTACCACTTATTGCAAACGATGAACTAGCAAAGTTTATTGTACAGGTTTTCAGATTGGAGCAACCAACTATACAAACATATACACTTGTTGAAGATAAACAACATGATCAGAATATTTCAGAATTATTAGACGCTATGTCAGAAAGTATGAATATGACTGCACCTAAAATTTCTGCCCCATTGCCATTTATGAAAGCACTTATGAATAGTGGCGTAAGCAAAATAACCCATATTCCTGCTGATGGGCTGAACTTTATTACAAATCGAACATTTTCAAATGGTTCAGCGAAAAAGATTATGGGAGAAGATTGGTTTAAGGAGACAAATGTAATGAAATTTCTCCCAGCCGTAATAGCTGATCTGGATTATCGCATGATGTATCAAAATGGCCAGCACAGTCATTTATTTAAACGAACATTATGTAATAACACTACCATTTACCAAGCACAAGGAGAGGGTAAACCGTTTATTTTATTACATGGTTTATTAAGTGATGGAGAGGATTTATTTCCTTTAGGAAAAGAGCTTCATGAAAAAACAGGTCGACCTGTATGGATCATGGACCTTCCAGGTTTGGGACGTTCGCCTTTTAAACGAGAGAAAAACCTTTTAAATATCTATTTGAATGTAGTGAATAAGTTATTGGAGAAAGCTACTAATGGTGCCCATCTAATTGGCCATTCATTTGGTGCGTATATTCTTTTGGAAGCATTAGTACAAAAGTACATAGATAAGAAGTATACAATTACTTTACTTCAGCCACCTGTTGCTAAAAAAAATGCTAAATCGATAAATGTTCCTCAATTTATGAACAAATGGACATTGAAATTGGCAACTACTAATTTGATAGAGCGTTATTTATTAAGTAATGGTTTATTTGAAAGTACGGAGAACATCCCTGAACATTATATTGAAAAAATAAGTAACAGTTTTACTTCTCCTAGAATTTTAAATACTACGGTTCAGCTTAACAGTTTACTATTGAAAATCGATCAAGGTGATTTCAATGAAGTAACAAAGTATAATCTTCGCATTATTTGGGGGGATTATGACAGGGGCTATTCTGCTCCTTCGCATCTTGGTAAGGTTGATTTTGTTCCATATGGTCATCATTTTCCTCTTAACCATCCGATTGAAACGGCTAATTTGGTAATAAAAAATAGTAGTACTAGCAGATGAGAGTGTGGGATAAATAAAAAGTGGGTAGTAAGATCGTTGTGTCTTTAAAATATTTTTTGACTAATAATGTATCGGACTGTAAAGTGTAAAAATCACCTGATAACTAAGTAAAATTCTATTTCAATTATTAATGTAATCACCTAAAAGTGAGGATCAGTCGAAAGAAAATGTGCAATAAAAAGAACAGCTAACAAATTGTGTTAGCTGTTCAAAGGGGGTTCTATAAATTATTACGCGTTTATATCAACAGATTTTATTTAGTAATTATCTTCAGAAGTATCTACAACAGCAGAGCTCTCCTTTTTCTCATTACCAACAACATGACCTTCTAAATATACTTCATGTGTTGCATATTTACCTGAAGAACTAACTTCATTTATTGTAATATCGACGTATATACTACACGAGGGGGAAACTTCCTATAGAGTATTAAGACGGAGTTCGGGCTAATTCCTTTGATTTTAATAGTTCACTGAATGGCATTGATCCTTCTATATGGAGATCACGAATAATTAAAAAATTCCATTTAGTCCTAATTACGTCAAGCTTTTTAGATGTGGCAAGTCTTTGGTCAACACTACTGGATCAACAACACTCATATAAAATTTATTCATAAGAGTGGCAGCTTTGCTAATTAGTACATAATCACGATTTATTTTTGAACTTATACGAAACTTTTAACACTCTAAAGTGTCAAAAGTTTTTAGAAAAAATGGGTGAAAATCTGTTGCAATTATCATTCAGTAAGCATAATATAAGTATATAGTTATATAACAATTTAATCACCTGTATTCGATTAGGACGATTATATAAGGAGAGCATATAAGTGGAAAATACACTAATTGAAAAACAATTAAAAGCAGCAGCTGACTTGAATCGCATTAAATTACTTGCATGTATGAAAAATGGGGAGGTATGTGTATGTGATTTTGTGGATGTTCTAGGCATTTCACAACCAGCAGTTAGTCAACATCTTCGAAAATTAAAGGAGGCAGGTATTATTACAGAGCGAAAAGTAGGGACTTGGAAACATTATCGTTTAGTGGAGGATCAAACCCCTTTGATGAGAGGTATTTTAGATCAGATTCAACCTGTTATTGGATGTGATTGTGGAACCGACTGTTGCCACGTAGGAGGAAATGTAAATGAGGAATGAATCCTTAACTAAACAGCTTTCTTTTCTAGATCGCTACCTTACCCTTTGGATTTTTGTTGCTATGGGTATAGGTATCTTATTAAGTATCACAATGCCCAATATTGGTGAAGCATTAGAATCCATGTCGGTTGGTACAACATCTATACCCATTGCCATAGGGTTAATTGTGATGATGTATCCACCTTTAGCGAAAGTTAAGTATGAGGAAATGTGGCGTGTATTTAAGGATTGGAAGGTGCTTTTACTATCACTTTTTCAAAACTGGTTACTTGGACCATTCCTAATGTTCTTTTTGGCAATCATCTTTTTACGAGATTATCCAGAGTACATGGCTGGGCTTATTATGATTGGTTTAGCTCGTTGTATTGCAATGGTAATCGTGTGGAATGATTTAGCTCAAGGAGATCGCGAGTATGTAGCTGGTCTAGTAGCATTTAATTCTATTTTTCAAATTTTAACGTATTCAATTTTTGCTTATTTTTTCTTAAATGTATTACCTGGTTGGTTTGGCTTAGATAATTTTAATGTATCGATTTCAATGTGGGAAATTACGAAAAGCGTCCTTATATACTTAGGAATACCATTTGCTGCCGGAATTCTAACACGTTGGATCGGCATCAAAACAAAAGGGAAACAGTGGTATGAAGAAAAATTCTTACCTAAGATTTCTCCACTTACTTTGATTGCACTGCTTTTCACTATTGTGATGATGTTTGCCTTAAAGGGTGAAAAATTAGTCGAACTACCACTTGATGTAGTACGAATCGCTATCCCATTGTTCATTTACTTTGTTGTGATGTTTGCTGTTTCATTCTTTTCTTCTCGTAAAGCAGGTGCATCTTATCCTGTCACAGCAGCTCTTTCGTTTACAGCCGCTAGTAACAATTTTGAGTTAGCAATTGCTGTAGCTGTAGGTGTTTTTGGACTTCATAGTGGGGTGGCATTTGCGGCTGTTATCGGTCCACTTGTCGAAGTACCAGTTCTCATTGGTCTTGTGTGGGTTGCCTTACGCTGGCACAAAAAATATTTTAAAACGATTAAATTATAGTAATATGACAAACACACTTTATTTCTTATGTATAGGTAACTCTTGCCGTAGTCAAATGGCAGAAGGGTGGGCAAGAAAATTATTGCCTACAGATTGGACAGTCAAAAGTGCTGGTATTGAAGCACATGGTGTAAATCCGAAAGCTATCAAAGCTATGGCTGAGGTAGGAGTTAATATTTCGAATCATACATCTGATCTAATTGATTTTGAGACATTAAATAATGCAATACTAGTTGTTACTCTTTGTGGAGATGCAGCAGATAAATGTCCGATGACGCCATCTCATGTACGTCGTGAGCATTGGGGATTTGAAGATCCAGCAAAGGCGTCAGGTACAGAAGAAGAGAAGTGGGAAGTTTTCCAAAACGTACGTGATGCTATTGGAAAACGTATTAAACAATTTGTAGCTGAGGAGTTGAAATAAAATGAAAAAAATTCATATTTATGAGCCCGCAATGTGCTGTTCTACAGGCTTATGTGGACCATCTATAGACCCAGAGCTATTACGCATGTCATTTGTAATGAATAATTTAAAGAAAACAGATATAGAAGCTGAGCGTTTTAATCTTACAAGCGAGCCGAATGCTTTTGTGGAAAATGAAGCAATCAATCAACTTCTAATGTCAGAAGGTATGGATGCCCTTCCTGCAACGTTTATAGATGGAGAATTACTTTGTAAAGGGAAATACCCTACTAATGAGCAATTTTCACAGTGGTCGGGACTTTCAGAAGAAGAACTATTACAAAAACCAAAAGTTCGCTTCTCACTAAAAGGAGATGCGTAAAAATGGAACGCTTTACAAGAAGTCAATTTCCGGACACCCCTTTCCTCTTTTTTACAGGGAAAGGGGGCGTTGGAAAAACATCCGTTGCTTGTAGTTTATCAATAGCTATTGCGGGTGAGGGAAAAAAGGTGCTGTTAATTAGTACGGACCCAGCATCCAACTTACAGGATATTTTCGGTCAAACACTTTCTAATACGCCTACAAAAATTAAAGGGATAGACAATTTATTCGCATTAAATCTAGATCCTGAACAGGCTGCTCAACATTACAAAGAGCAGATGGTTGGCCCATACCGTGGGAAACTGCCTGATGTAGTTCTTCAAAACATGGAGGAACAACTTTCAGGTGCATGTACAGTTGAGATTGCAGCATTTAACGAATTTGCAACACTGTTAACGGATCGTTCAGTGATTGAAAATTTCGATACAATCGTGTTTGACACAGCTCCAACAGGGCATACATTACGTCTATTACAACTACCTTCTGCGTGGTCTACATTCTTAGATGATAACACTACTGGTACATCTTGCTTAGGTCCATTAAAAGGATTAGAACCACAACGTGAAATCTACAAAGAGGCTGTAGAACGTTTAAAAAGCGCCGATCAAACGACATTAATGCTTGTGACACGTCCAGACGGAAACCCTTTAAAAGAGGCAGCACGTGCTTCTCATGAACTGTTAGAAATCGGTATTCAAAATCAGATCTTACTAGTTAATGGCTATATGAAAGAGCTTAATTCTAATGATGAAATAGAGAAGGCATTCATAGCACGCCAAACAGAAGCATTAGGGTTAATTCCTAAAGGGTTAAAGCAATTTGAACAATACTATTTACCTTTTGTACCATACTCATTATCAAGTATTGAGCGTATGCAAGCATGGATGACAGATCAAGATATCACACATGAAAATGAAGCAGACAAAGGTATGACGATCCCTGAAGTAGAAGAAATGATTGCTGATTATTCAGAGCGTAAACCGAAGCTTATTTTTACAATGGGTAAAGGTGGGGTTGGTAAAACAACAGTTGCTTCGTATATTGCCCTACGCTTAGCAGAAGAGGGTATCCGCGTGCATTTAACTACGACTGATCCAGCAGCGCATTTAAACTGGACGTTCGGTGATGACAAAGTTAAAAATGTAACGGTAAGTCGTATTGATCCGAAGGTAGAAGTTGCAAATTATGAGGCAGAAGTGCTTGCAAAAGCAAGTGAAACAATGAATGAAGAAGGCTTAGCATTTGTGAAAGAAGAATTGGCTTCCCCTTGTACTGAGGAAATTGCTGTATTCCGAGCATTTGCCAATGTTGTAGAAAATCATCAAGATGAAGTCATTATTATTGATACAGCACCAACTGGCCATACGTTGTTGTTACTAGATGCAACAGAAGCTTATCATCGTGAAATAAGCCGTTCGCAAGGTGAATTCCCTCCAGCTGTTTCAAACTTGTTACCACGGTTACGTGATGCAAGTTATACAAGTGTAGCAATCGTAACACTGCCTGAAGCAACACCTGTTTTTGAAGCAACGCGTTTACAGGAAGATTTACAGCGAGCTGGGTTATTTGTTGGTTGGTGGGTTGTCAATCAGACATTTTCATCTATCGAAACAACAAGTCCAACATTAATACAAAAACAACAAGCCGAAACAAAATGGCTAGAAGAAATCAAATCCATCAGCAACAATCAATTCGTGGCAATCCCATGGGTAAAAACTCCACCAGTTGGAACAAAAGGGTTACATGAACTTAAAGGAGAGACAATTAAATGAAAATGAGTCCGGAAGGTAAAAATTATATAGAGCAGGTATTAGCTGATTCAGAGGTGAAAACACTTCGTTTCTTTGGTATTGCAGGATGCTGCGGAGTTAACTTAGGTGTAGGCATTGAAGCACCGACAGAAGATGATGCTGTACAGACAATTGAAGGTATCGAAGTTGCCATTCATCCTGATATTGCACCACAATTAACAGATGTTACGATTCATGCAGAGGATGAGAATGGTGAACTAGGTTTAGTATTAATAGGATATTCACCAAAATCTTGCTAAGGAGTTGCAGAAATGAAAAGAGAAGATGATATTCGTGCGAATGTACGCGAAAATTATGGAAAAGTAGCCTTGAAATTGAACAGCACACAAGGATGCTGTACTCCAGCTACTAGCTACTGCAATCCGAATGATAATCAAAATATTTCCATCGAAGAAATTTCGCAAAAAATGGGCTATACAAAAGAAGAACTCGCTTCTATTCCTGATGGAGCAAATATGGGACTTAGTTGTGGTAATCCACAAGCAATCGCAGATTTGAAGCCTGGAGAAATTGTTGTCGATTTAGGTTCTGGCGGTGGTTTCGATTGCTTCTTAGCTGCACCAATGGTGGGGAAAGATGGTCAGGTAATTGGCATTGATATGACACCTGAAATGATTTCTAAGGCACGACGTAACGCAGAAAAGCCAGGTTTTGAAAATGTAGAGTTTCGTTTAGGTGAAATTGAGCATATGCCTGTTGCGGATCAGACAGCTGATATTATCATTTCAAATTGTGTGATTAATCTTTCGCCAAACAAACAACAAGTATTCAAAGAAGCCTACCGTATTTTAAAAACGGGTGGACGTTTAGTGATTTCAGATGTTGTTTTAACGGCAGCCTTGCCAGAGAGTTATTTAACAGATATGAATTTATATTCTGGTTGTATTTCTGGTGCTGTTTCGATTGAAGAATATGAAGAACTTTTAAAGGATGCTGGCTTTACAAATATCTCGATTGTATCTAAAGACGAGTCAAAAGAATTTATCCGTGAATGGGAACCTAATTATGATTTAGAAAATTATATTGTCTCAGCTATTATTCAAGCTGTTAAATAGAAGGAAGAGAACAACGATGACTGTTAATCATGCAAGTGTGTTAACAAAAGAATATTTCATTTCTTATTTAACTTTAATTATGAAGAGTAGAGAATATACATTACCCCAAGCTGAATCATTTGCTCTTGATTTCTTCTTTAAAGGAGATAATGAACGCTACGGACCTTCAACATGGTCTCAATTCGAAAAACCATAATAGAAATTAAGAAATAATGATTGAATTTACGTCTAGCTTAATGCTAGACGTAAAAAATACACTATATATAAG
>NZ_JAQZSD010000067.1:0-21891 GCF_028674935.1 Lysinibacillus sp. CNPSo 3705
AGAAATAAGGCACTTCCTGTTCAAAATTGAACAAGAAGTGCCTTATTTTTATCTGAGAAAGGTTCGTTTTTATGAAAACGTAAGTTTTTCAGTGCCCTCATTAAAACGTAGCTCTTTTATCTTTATTGAACTAACGGTGCAAGCTTGTTGAAGAAACATGTTACGCTACAAAAGTGGAATTTTAAATTCCATCACTATATACGGTTGTGATAAATTGCTATTTACTTACTTTAATAATAGTACCTTGATTGATTCTTAATAAGTCTTGAACATTTATTTTAACTAATGAGTTTTCAGAACCACCACCAGTATATATGACATCCATATTTGTTACTTTGGGATCCACTAAAAACTTTGCTTGAAAACCAAAAGAAGGAACTCCACCTGGTGGGAAGCCTGTATGTTCAATAATTTCATTGCCGTTAGCAAGTCTTGGTTTTTCTATGTTTAGTGATTTGGCAACACGAGTCGTACTAGCTCTATCGTTTCCTTTTACAATAGCAACGATTAATTCATTATTTGAGTCAATCATGCAAATATTTTTTACAAAATCGTCTTCCGAACCATTAACTGCTTCAGCAGCCTCTTTTACAGAGTGGCATGATTGATTAAAAACGAAGTGCTCAGCTTTTACATCATTAGCGTCTAAAAATTCCTTCACTTTAGTTTCATATGAATTCATAAAGGTCTCCTTTTAATATTCTTATTTATGTAAATATTAGCATAATAGTACAAGTTTTAAAATCACTACTAAATAATCATGCAATTGCGCTAGAAACGAAGATCATTTTCCATGTAACTTCACCCATCAGCAATAATGGTAATGAACGTTTTGCAAATTGCTTTATCTCATAGGCACTTCCCAACAAGCTCTTACTCAAAAAACGCCTGAGTCTTCAACCTCAGGCGCTTAACATTTATACATTTTTACGAATCTATTTAAACCTATTTTGTTCACCGTATACTCTAAAACATAATCCATATGGGAGCATCCTACTATTCAAATGCCCTTCACATGCTGGCTCTTAGTTTTAGCCCGTAACAAATTTAGTGAGGTAAAGCGAGTTATTGCATCACACCAATTAGAATTTGTTAATGGTAAAAAGCTGCAGCAATTTCAAGTGCTTTTAGCGGCTCTTTGATTAAGTCAAGCGTATAGACAAGTTTTTCGTCCTGCCAAACAATTATATTTCCTGATTTATAAACATCTAAGCGCGCACAACCATTTTGTTTTGGAATAGGAAGCATATGTGTTTCTAAAAATTGGACTGCCTTTTTTGCAAGCTTCACACCTGCATCTGGATTGTCTGTTCGTGTATGTGTTGCTAATGCCCATCGTCCCTCATTCCAACCAGTCCATAGCGAACCAGCTCCAGCATCCTGATAACCTTTAATGTTATAGCCAAGATCAACCTTTTGACCACCATTTTGACTATAGTTCACAAATGAAATTTGCTCATTTGCTACTTTAGCGTTCGGATATTGCTTTACTACTAGCCTTGCTATAATTGTAGCTGTCTGTGAATTTTTAAGCTTTCTATCATTGAGTGGCAAATACTCTTTACTTTCAAAAAATAGTACTTCAACTTGGTTTGCTTCTGCCTTCGTTGTTGCAGTTAAAAATGTACCTTTTGTTATCGGAAGTTCTTTTGGTAAAATGATAGGTAAATTAGTTTTAAGCTGGTCCTTCATATTTTTGAGTACACCAGCTTGTGTATTAGAGGCTACTATGTTTCCTTTATTTATTTCAGACGCTTCCTGTTGATTTTCATGTGATTGACGCTCTTCTTCCTGTGGCTTGTTTGACACGTTAGTTTGTTGTTCTTCTTGCGACTTGTTCGGCACAGGTTCTTCTTGATCAGAGCATGCACTTATTATACTGAAACTTAAAAACATGACAATGAAAAGTATTTTTTTCATGGCATTGGCCCCCTTTATTTTTCCTATCCTTCTTTTCCTTTGCGGGAAGAAAACCCATTTTCTTTTATTTTCAAACCCCGAAGAGCAGCATCATCATTGTTTAATCCGTAAAACCTGTATGTTAGCGTTCATTACAATTCATATTTCACCTCCTAAAATTAGGATTCGTTTAGTAGACGTACATTTATGACAACAGTTTCACCGTTTTCCAAAAAAATCTAATTTGAGAGTAATACATGCTAAAGTTGCCGAAAGAAACTAAAGCTAAACCTATCCATTTGATTTCCCCTCTTAAACTGGAGAAAGTTGTAATAAACTATTCAATTGACCATTAAAACTTCACGATCCACCTGTTATGCTATTATGTGAGTTTCTCCCTCAAACAAAAGGTCGCATCGATGCAGGGAAATGTCTCCCTTCACCATGTTGCGACCTTGAAAGAAATTTATTTGTCAATGTAAATAGAAATGCGTTCACCTTTTGACAATTTTGCACTAGGTTTAATGATTTGATCATTTAATTGAATCGTTCCATCTTCAATTTTCTTTATGATCTGTGATCGACTCCAATCTTCAATTTGAATTGCAAGCACTTTATCAATTCGGTGTTTGCCAATTACATCATCTAATACAATGTATATCACCTTTATTCCTTGTTTTGCTAAGCTGATTATCGGAATCGTTGATAATATTGAAGCTTCTTCTTTCTGTTCCTCAACTTCAGCAACATGCTCTGAGAACGTTTTATAAATAGCTAACTTTTTATTCCACGTATGATTTTTTTCGCATTTATATATTGCATATTGGTATATATTTTTTCCATTTGCGTTATGCCTTCGTACATTTGTATCCGTAAAAACAGATATTCTCCCACACATTTTGCAGTCCTTCTTGACAGTTCGTTCTGGTATTTGAGAAAGTCTCCAGCGGAATGTAATATTTACCATTAATCCTTCACCTCTTAAGATAAAGGTACGCAAGCATCTATTTGGATATCTCGCAGTACAATGTAAAATTTATTGTTTAAATAAAAAAGGAGATCCTAAACAAGGACCTCCTGACGCATTGAGACTACAGGGTTGCTTGGTTCCTTTGTAATGAGAAAAATGGGCATACTACCCCCTTGAGAAAAACATTGTTTTTTTGAGGGTAATGCTATCCAATTTATTGATCATTACAAAGTAAAGTTTGGCATACGTGTTCTCCTGTATCCTTTCTATCCAAATAGGGTTATTCCAATATTACCATATACTTACACATAAATACATTAGAGTGTTATTCAATTATTGATATTGCTAAAAATTCACAGCCCGATTTACCCGAGGAATTCAAATTGTCCGAAAGTTATGCCCCGATATATCATAAGCACCGTTTTGAAAACAACATAAAACAGTTTTATTTAAAATAAAAACCTATCCCTTTAGAGCTCACAATGTTATAGCATTGATTCTTGTTAACGCACTCAACACCAATCATCTTCCAATTTCAAATCGTCATCATTTTCTTTTCTAAAAATACTTAAAAACAACTAGATAATTATCAATATTGTTCTCGAATACTATGAATACTATAAATTATAGAAAGGAGGGAAATAATTATGTCTTGTGGTAGTGGTAGAGGTTATGGCACAGGTTCAGCATTTGCGTTAATTGTTGTTCTGTTCATTCTTCTAATTATTGTCGGCGCTAGTTTCATGAGAGTCTATTAATACCCAACACCGCCCCCTAATGCTCATAACTATTGGAAGGTCATAATAATTTAACCTTTCACATTCAAATACTAAGGGTCATTATCCTCCGGTGACCCTTTTAAATTTTCCTCTGTCTCTATCATACTCAACCCTCAAATGCTAAAAAAACAACTATAACTTGGTTAGATACATTAAAAGCCGTCTTACTATTAGCAAAACGACCTTTCTAAAGGGCTCAAGCCGCCATGTTGGGTATTCTCTCCATATTTTGACTCTTCTATCCATGATTCTGATTGTTCTATCCACGATTTTGGCTCTTCTATCCACGATTTTGGCTCTTCTATCCACGACTTCGCATAGAACTTGTAGCATGACGTAAAATGTTGAATCCACTATTCCAATACTGCCCAAGATGAAGTCATATCCAAAATATTGTTAATGCCCCGAAAATCTCTAATACCTGATTTCAATGAAAAATAACCCGTTACGATCACCATAACTGAATATTTAAACGCGATTAATTCCGATAAAAATTCCCCACGAACTAAATTCATTATACGATCTAAAATATGAACTCGTTTGGCGATGCCATTTACTACCACTGAGTCTGAAGGTAATAAAATAGCCATTAAAGCAAAGACAGCAGTTAAAGGAATTATCCAGTGTACAAACAGACCACCAATAATACGTTAATTACACTAAAACAACCGCGTTAAATTTTCGCAAAAATCAATTTATTGTGTTATGCTTTTCCTTAGCAAAAAAAGGAGGTACAGTCCAATGGTAAAAAAGTAAAATGAGAAAATCTTAAATTATGTTTTTTCCAACAAACATGTAGATTTTCTCTTTCATAGAATTAATATCTGATGTAGAGGAGAAATAACATGTTAAATAAATTAAGTGATACTATTTATTATTTACCAAATCAAAATGATAATGAACGACCAACGTTAGGATTGGTGTGTGGTGACCAATGTAGTCTAATTATAGATGCTGGCAATTCAACACAACATGCTAAAGATTTTTTACTTGAAATCGACAAATTAAATGTACCACCTATCAAATATTTGGTAATTACACATGCTCATTGGGATCACTTCCTTGGTATGAATGAATTTGAAGCAACTGTTATCGTTAATAGTCGAACAAACGAATTGTTAAAAGAATGGCAAAGTTATAGGTTTGATGATAATTCACTTCAAAAATATGTGAAAGCTAATAAGATAAGTGCTCGGGATATGGAGATTATACAAGCTAATATACCAAAAAGAGATAGTTTTAAATTGAATTCTCCGGATCTAATCTTTGAAAATACATTAACCATTGATTTAGGTAATAAAGTTTGCCTAATTGAAAAAATTAGAAGTACTCATACAGATGACTCTACGATTATTTATATTCCGGATGAAGAAGTTGTTTTTTTAGGTGATTCCGCATATTGTACAACAACAAATGACCTATTTCATTTCAAGCAATCGTTGTTATTGTCTATGATTCAAGACATTAAAAAATATAAAGCTGAATGGTTCTTACTTGGTCATGAATCGATCTGTGATTCCAATGAAATGAATATTTATTGGGAAGAGTTAACAACAGCAAGTCGAGCTGTAAAATCAACCTCATTAGAAAATGCTATTAAATGCTTTAAGGTAGAAAATAAAAGAGGCCCCAATGATAATGAATTATTTTTCTTAAAAGCATTTGTTAATGACCGTATAATTCAATCACAATAATTGATTAATAGCCACCTCCTTTAACCTTTTGGCATACTAGTTTCCTCAGCATACTGAGTTGTGGCTAATTTCATACCTTTGTCCACATTCTTTTTATTGTTTAAAATAAAGTTTATACAACTCAAAATCCGGTATTTTACGATAAATAAAAGAATCCATTTTGAAAAAAGATTGTTTCAAAATGGATTCTTCAATTACATATTCATTTTTCAAATTTAACTACATAAATATAGTTTTGGTTGCAACTGTTTGTTGAAATGCTTGATCATGCTCAACAAAAACCATTGTGGGATTAAATTTTTGAATAAGCTCTTCAATCTGCATGCGCGAATAAATATCAATAAAATTCAACGGTTCATCCCAAATATAGATATGCGCTTTTTCACATAAACTTTTGGCTATAAGTAGCTTTTTCTTTTGTCCACCAGAATAATGAGCAATATCTTTCTCAAATTGAATTCGGTCAAAGTCCATCTTACGTAAAATCGATTTAAATAACGTTTCATCAATCCCATGCTCTTCAATAAAGTCCGATAACATTCCCTTCAAATGAGAAGTATCTTGTTGGACATAGGAAATAACAAGGCCAGAACTAACATACATCGAGCCTGTATGCTGTATCGGATTTCCTAGAATTAGTTTGAGGATACTACTTTTTCCGCTTCCGTTCTTGCCATCAAGCACAATTCTGTCACCTTGTTCCAGTTTAAAGCTAATTGGCTTATTCACGATTTGGTCATCGTACTGAACAGACACATCAGCCAAAACAATCAATTCATTTGAATGAAACGCCAATGATTCTAATTTTAATGACTCCGTTTTTTCCACATTTTTCAGCAGTTTTGACTTTTCCTCAATAGCTTTTTGTTGCCTTGATTCAAGGTTTTTTGCTCTCTTCATCATCTTTGCTGCTTTATGTCCTACAAAACCTTTGTCTAACTTAGAACCCGAATTCGTTGTTCCATTTTTGGAAGCTTCCACTTGATTTGACCAACCTGATGTACGCTTTGAAGATTGTTTTAATCTCCCTATATCTTTTTGTAGACGCTCATTAGTTGCCTCTTCATGTTCCTGCTGTCTATCAAAATTCAACTTCCAAGAAGAATAGTTACCGCTTTGGACTTCAATATTGGCCCTATTTATAGATAGAATATGATCAACGCATCCATCTAAAAAGATTCTGTCATGTGAAATTAAGATAAACCCTTTTTTCTTCCTTAAATATTCAGAGACCATCTTTCGTGCTTCCGTGTCTAGATGGTTGGTCGGCTCATCAATTAATAGAAATTGACCTTCCGTCAAAAAAAGTGCAGCAAGCAACACCTTAGTTTGTTCTCCATTTGACAATGTTTTAAAAGGTCGATACATAACCTCGGCATCAACGTCCAGATAGGATATTTCACGAAGAATTTCCCAATCTTCTGCTTGGGGGCAAATTTCTTCCATGATTTCATGCGTATACTTGTTTTTATCCGAAACTGGATAAGGGAAATAATTAAATTCCACCGAAGAATTGATGTTCCCACTATACTCATAATTCCCTAATAATAAATTAAAAAATGTTGTTTTTCCTCGTCCATTTCGACCGATAAATCCAAGTTTCCAATCCGTATCGATTTGAAAGTTAACATTTTCAAAAATATTGTCAAAGCTACTTGGATAAGAAAAAGTTAAATTTTGAACTTGTATCATTGACATGATAATTCCTCCTTTGTATAGCAATACTTTTTACTTTTTATACAAAGTCGGCATATCCATCCATTTTTAATTTCTCCGTATAAGTTTGATGGATATTAACGACTTGTACGGAGTATTACATGCGTAACAATAGTATCTGAATCGCTCATTTTTTTCTCTCCTTTGTTTTTGATTTATGTTACAGACTAAAAAAATTTGTTTTAACTATGAGAGCATAAAAAATCCTCCCAATTTGAAATTGGAAGGATTAGTCATTCACTTATACTAAATAAGTGTTCTTTTTTGCCATTGGAACCATGACAAATAAAACGTAAACTGATTTATAAAAATGGACAGACTAATCCTATATTTTGTAATTTGAAGTTTGAAGTTGTTCATTTCAAATAAAAATATAGTTTAGTTAATCATCGTCCATTCATCAGTCCTCTCATAATTTGTATTTTCATTTTACCAAATTTTTTTATGAAATACAATTCAACATTCTTCTTTCATTCAAATTATTGCTTTGCTCCTTTGGTAATTGCCATACAATTGACCACAAGATGCATCGATATCAATACCAAATTGACTTCTTATGGTCACATTAATACCTGATGATTTTAATTTTTCATAAAAATTTACAACATGACTTTCATTAATTTCGCCGAATCATAAAGGAGAACTAACGGTTGGGTTATTTAGTTTTACTTGCATCATTCTCATTCCTTCCATAAGCTCTCTATTTTTATAGGAGTAAATTGAAATATGAAAGTAAGTTTATGTAAAGTGTAATTTTAGATTTGTTATAATACTGGCCAGTCTATATAGATTAATTATGGTTCGCTGATTTAATTCATAAAAAGGATCTGATTACAATCCAACCTTTCAATTACTCAATGAAACTTAGTTGTTAAATCTTGGGGCAACTATACATTTTGTCTCTTTTTAATACCAACTTCAAATTTTCTATTACGGAACAGAAACGCGACTAAGCTACATAGCAAAATAATTGGTACACTCACTTTATATAAATCTGTAAAACTTTTTGCCATTTCTTTTTCAGCATAATGACTAATATCATCCGCGTATGCATCCATTTCTTTCCTTATACCCTCGATTTTTTCTTCAACCCCTTTCGTTACTTGATTAATAATTTCTGACCGTTTCATTTCTCTGTATTGTACCGGGACTTCATTTAGTGCATTATTTACTTTCTCTTCAATGATGCTTTCCTTTTGTTGTGGACTTAGGCCAATACTATTAGTTCCCTGTTTCTGTTCTATACTTGACTCTAATTCTTTGTTTTGTATTTTTTCTTTTGTTACTGTTAATATTTTCTCTTGCTCAGCTTTATCAACATGAAGACCATGCACTTTTTCTTCCGCATAATGAAAAACATTACCTTTATTTATTGACAAATTATGAGTCAAGCCTGATACAAAAATAGCCACTGCCAGTACAATTCCTAACTGTCTAAGCATGGACACAACACTTTGAGAAGCGGTTAATAATTCTCCCTCAAATGTGGAGGCTGTTAATATAGTAATTGGCCCAACAACTAAACCATATCCAACACCTAAAATCATACACGGAATGATAATTTCTTTACTTGTTGAATTTGCTCCTATCATCTGTAAACAATAATAAGCCAAACTCATAACTATAAATCCTACTAATATTACCTGAACCTTACCGAGCTTCTTCATAATCAGTGAAGCAAATGGAGAAACTAGAAATATCATGGCAGAAATAGGTGTCACTAAGAAAGCTGCTTCAATTTCTGTTCGATGTTGTATTTTTGTGAGAAACGTTGGCAGTAAAACTGTTACCCCAATTAAAAACAAATTACTAAGTATAACTACAATAGAGGCCCCGACAAAAGTTCGATCTTTAAATAACAGTAAATTTATCATCGGTGACGTAACTTTTCTTTCGACTAATATAAATAAAATAAAAGAAATAGTACTGATGATATAACATATCCATGCAAAGTTGCTCAGCCACCCCCAGGTATTCCCTTTCACTAAAACAAGTGTGAAAAAGAAAATAGCCAAACTAGAAAGTACTAATCCAGTCCAATCGATTTTAGCAACTACTCGTTCCTCATTCTTAATAATTAACATAATGAAACATAAAACAATACCAATGGCACAAATCGGTATATTAACAAGGAATACCCATCTCCAACCTAGATGTTGTGTAATAACTCCTCCTAGTACAGGCCCTATGGCTGCAGATAATCCTTGTGTCACCCCTAAAATACCAAGCGCAACATGCCTTTTTGCTACTGGAACCGCCGAAACTCCAATTACCATACTTGTTGGAAACAAAATAGCAGCTCCTATACTTTGAATAAAACGAGAAAAAATAAGAAAATCGCCCGTATTTGCAAGCGCACATAATGCTGAACCAATGCCAAAAATTACTAACCCTATAATATATAATTTTGCTTTTCCAAAGATATCAGCGACCCGACCTAGTGGTATTGCTAATACCGCAATAGACATCGTATATACATTCAATATCCAGGACATTTTCTCCAACGATGCACTCACATCAGCCTGTATTGCTGGTAAAGCAATATTCATAATTGTCGTATCAATCATACACAAGAAAATTCCTAGACACATTAAAAATACGATTTTGATTCCTTTAGATTGTTCCATAATATTCCCCACTCACTTGTATTACTTTCCTTCTCTTTTTTCTTGTATTGTTAATTGCGCCAATTTATTTTTTAATGTTTCAACTTGTGCAGTATAACTTGCAATCCCAACATCAAAAGAAATCTCTTCCGCAAACGTAATAGCTTCTTTCCATTTTTCGTATTTTAAACGGAGATCTGTAACATACGCCTCTTTTCTCTCAATTTCCTCTTCAATCCACTTTCTAATAGTATTCGTATCGCTATAATCCCCAAAATACATGCGCATTAAAAAGTCAGAACGCAGAACCTCCTTCTCTACATCTGACTTCATATATTGATAAAACTCTTCTCTTCCTTCATCTGTTATGAAATACATTTTTTTATTCGGCTTACCTTCTTGCATCACAACCTCTTTTTTTATTTTCCCTTCCTTTTCTAGCTGTCTTAATGTCGGATAAATCATTCCAAAACTGCCATCAAAAAAATGAGAAAATACATCTTCAAAAACTATTTTTATATCATAACCAGATAATTCTTTTTCCATGAGTAACCCTAAAACAACATCTCTTCCTTTCAAGAAAATCACCTCATTCATTTTTATATAACCAACAACCATATAAACATTGTTAATATAATTATTGATTATATATTTTGTTTATTCGTTTGTAAAGTTTAACCATTAAAGTTTTTATAAGCTTTTTTGTTAAAATGTCAGCTACCTCCGCTAGTCTAATAGGAAAATCGTAGGTATTGTAATTTTTCCTCATACTTTATCTATAAGGTGCCTTCGTACACTTGACTTAGCCGACTTTGGCTACTATCATGAAATAAAATCTATACAGTATTCTGATGAAATGTATAAAATTGTATATAAAGATATTAATAGTCGATTGAACAAATCAATTTAGCTATGCTTCATTTGCAAGTTTATACAACTGAATAGATTTAAAGAATTTGAAATTTCGTGGGTGATCATTTGAAAATTTCAATTGAAGAAATAAGCCAAGAATTAGAAGAAGAGATTCTTATTAGGTGTTATGAGGTTGATGACGAAGTATACGAAATCATTAACAAGCTGACAACGGAAGACATCATTTTACTTGGACATCAAAACGATAGTATTCACCGCATTAAGCTCCATGATATCTATTATTTCGAGGCAGTTGAGGGAAAAGTGTTTATTTATTGCAGGGACAACGTTTTTGAGGTAAAACAAAAACTATATGAGTTAGAAGAATTATGTAAAGGAAAAAACTGTTTTCGCGCATCGAAATCAACCATTTTGAATATCACCAAAATTTCATCTGTTTATCCGACTATAAGTGGTCGATTCGAAGCGGTACTGGATAACGGAGAACGAGCTGTTATATCAAGGCAGTATGTGCCTGTCCTTAAAAATATGCTTGGTTTGTAAAGAGGGATACATATGAATTTTTTGGAATTTGTGCAAAAGATAATTAAGAATTTCTTTATCATCTTCGCATCCATAATCATGATTATTACTTTGTTGCGACAAATGTATCATCCTGACATGGCCTTTGATTTGAAGTCGATTTATATCCTTATGGCATTTTCATTTTTAGGTGCCCTAACGGAATTTATTTTTTATTCTCCAAATGATCTAAGTGAGAAGAAAATGCGTATAAGAATTATTATTCATTTCTTCACTTTGGAGATTTTATTGATTGTTCTTGCTAGCGCTTTGAATCTTGTAACTGGTCAGGGTGTCATCATTCTTGCACTGCAAATTGCGGTAATCTATATCATTGTTCATCTACTGTCATGGCAAAATGATAAAAAAGATGCAAAAAAAATCAATGAAAAACTAAAGACATTTAAGAAAGACGTTGATGAGTAAACAGAAAATCAATAAGCAGTACAGTAATCGGCTGCAACAGATTATTTTACGGTAAGCATTTTGAGCTTACCGTTTTTTTGCATCTTATTGCCTTATAAATACAACTTACTGTTTTTCCATATACATCCTTCCAGCTGTTTATTATGATAATTTCATAAAAATTTTTCTAATGAGGTGGAGGAACGACTATGGGAATATTACTATTAGTAATTGCTTTAATTTTCGAAATTGCTTTTGCAATCTACTGCATAGCAACTAAGCAAAACCATAAAAAATTAAAGAACTGGATTAGAATTGCTATATTTATTGTTTTTGCAATACTTACTGTTTCATCGGTTATTGTCTGGGGTTTTAGCTGGGTAATGCTTGCTATCCTTCTTTTCTTATTGGCCGTTAAAGGGACAGTATCTCTTATTCTTAAGAAAACGAATATCAAACAATACAAAACTTCTAACATTGTGTGGAAGTCCATTATGATGATATTAATATTTGTCTTTGTACTCTCACCTGTCATTATTTTTCCACAGTATCAATTACCAAAAGTGACAGGAGAATATGAAGTCGCAACCGCTACTGACACATATATTGACAGGAATCGTATGGAGGTGTTTTCTAATAAGGAGGACAACAGAAGTGTTAATGTGGAATTTTGGTATCCTAAAAACGCAGATGGAACATACCCTCTATTAGTATTCTCACATGGAGCATATGGTATTAAGACAAGCAACGAATCTACTTTTACTGAGCTAGCAAGCCACGGGTATGTAGTCGTTTCCATCGATCATCCTTATCATTCCTTCTATACTCAATCAGAGGATGGAAAAGTAACGATGGTCAATTCAGATTTTAAAAATGAAGTCGAAAATGCAAATAAAGGTGTTTACTCGAATGAAGAACGCTATAATATTATCCAAAAATGGATGAAACTACGAACAGACGATATGAATTTTGTCATTGATACAGTACTAGCAAAAGCCAAAAGTGACAATAACCCTATTTTTCAACATATCAATACAGAGAAGATTGGTGTGTTTGGACACTCAATGGGAGGTGCTGCAAGTGTGTGGCTAGGTAGAGCACGCAATGATGTAAGTGCAGTAGTAAACATCGATGCCCCTTTCTATAGTGAACTTGTTTATAACAAATCGGATGATAATTTTATGGCAAGCAGCAAAGCCTACACAACCCCTCTTTTTAACATTTATTCTGACGATGTTTGGATTCAACTGGACCGTACTCCTGTTTATGTAACGAACAAACTCAATAATAAACAGTTCGAAGGAGCATATACTACTCATCTTAAAGGGGCGAAACATTTAAGCTTGACCGACTTGTCGCTTTTCTCTCCTATTCTGACATATTTTATACAAGGAGGAAAAGCCGAAATTGATAAATATTACTGTATTGAAACTGAAAATGAATTAATTCTTAAATTTTTTGACTTTGAATTAAAAGGAATCGGCCATTTCACTCCCGAAGAGACATATTGAACAGAGTTTCTGCCGCACTTTGTCAAATACTTGTAAGTGTTGTTTTTTGTCATCAAAATAGAAAATTATATCTTCCGCTGTCTCTTACCTGCTGAGTTACGTATAGTCCGCCAGCACTCGGTGTAGCGAACGCCAACAAAGGTATATCCACTTTTCTTTCATTGAAAACTACCAAAAAGGCTTAGGAATGTCTCCTAAGCCTTTTTCAATCTTTCCATAAGTAGCTGTCAAAAGTGACCGAGCCTTATAACACATATGTTATTTTGTTGGAATAAATGATTCGACAATGGTAGCTAATGCTTGAATGGTATCGTAGCTATCACCTGGAAATTCCGCTTGGGCAAAGTCAACTTGAAGTTCTTCACAAATTCTCTGACAGTCACTTCCGATTTCAAAATAGGACTCAATATCCGCTGAAAGCGAAAGTAGTTCACATGTGACGAAACCCTGAGCACCCTCTGCATTTAATGTATAAATCATATCTTTTACATCTGGACCAAGCCAGTCAACTTTACCATGACCACTTCGATATGTAATATGCCAGTTGTCTATTTGAGTAGCTTTTGAAATGGCCTCTGATAATTCAGAAAACTGTCGTACGTATATGTCGTTTCGCTCTGGATCAATTGGCTGACTATGTACAGTATATAAGACATGAGTCTGAGCCCGTTTTCCAGCAGGAATCCATTCGTAAGCACGTTGAATGCGATCTTTATATACAGCAAGTAATTCAGCATGTAAATGCCAACCTTTCGCATGAATGACCGTAACGTCATGTGAGGCTAATAACGCACTTACTTCATCATAAAACGCACCAGCACCTGACAAAGACATTATCGGATTCACAGGTAGCGTAATGAAAGTTGTGATTCCATCTTCAAGCATTGTGTCAACAACCTGTGAAATGTAAGGTTCGGTATGTTTGTATGCGTTATATACTTTTACATTCTGTGTTAAGCGCTGCTGTAAAGTATGTTCTAGCCCTTTAGCGATACGGCTCGTATTTGCTGCTAATGGATCAACACCACCTAATTTTTTAAATTGTGCTGTAATTTTTTCAATCATTTGAGGTGGTGGCGTTTTACCATTCAAAATATGTGAAAAATAGGGTGTAACATCGTCTAAAGATTTCGGTGCACCATAAGCGTAATAAATTATACCAATCATTTAAAAGCTCCTTTTTTCAGTGTCATTAGTAAATTTTTAAGATTTTTCCGATTCCATCTTTATAAACTAAACATATTGTAAAGGGTGAAATAAACAGGAAGCACGTTTATATTCGTGGATATGAACCTATCTAAAAATAGCATTTACTTTTAATTAGGTTGTTTTTGGTAAATTTCAGAATTCTATTATTATAGAGAAACTTCTTGTTTTTGTAGGAAGCTAACATCATTTACAAGGATTTGCGCACAATTTTACCGGGGTAAATATTGGTTTTCCACCTTGTATATAAATTTCAGCATCAATATCAAAAATTGATTGGAACATTTCTTTACATAATACACAATGTGGTGAACCATCATAATGTATTTTCCCTTTTTTTAGTACAATCAAACGTTCGCTATTTTGTGCAGCTTGGTTAATATCATGTAACACCATTATAACTGTCATATTGTATTTATGATTTAACTCTTTTACGAGCTCCATCACTTCTAATTGATGTGCAATATCTAGATATGTTGTTGGTTCATCTAGTAGCAACACTTTTGGATGCTGTGCTACAGTCATTGCAATCCAAGCACGTTGGCGTTCTCCGCCAGACATCGATGGCAATACTCGATTTTGCAAATGTTTTAATCCAGTTACTTCAATTGCCCAATCGACAATTTCTATATCCTCTTTTGATAGGACCGTTTTCCGTCCGCTATGCGGATGACGCCCAAACTCTACTAACTCACGCACAGTTAAATCTAATTGATGACTATTCATTTGTGGGAGCATCGTTAGCGTTTTAGCCACTTCTTTAGACTTCATTTCATGAATGTTTCGCTCATCTAAATAGACTATACCCGTATTCGGTTTTAAAAGACGTGAAATCACTCGTAATAATGTTGATTTCCCCGAGCCATTCGGTCCTATTAAACTAACAACTTCTCCTTCATTAATTTTCAAATTAATATCATCTAACCGGAAATTGGTGAACTCATGTTGGTAATTAATGTGCTCAGTTCGTAGCAATGGAATTCCCCTTTCTATGGATTAAATATAAGAAATACGGTCCTCCGATGAATGCTAATAATATTCCAACAGGAACCTCAATAGGATCAAATATTGATCTCGCAATTGTATCGGCAAAAACAACAAGTAAGCCACCAGCCAAAGCTGAAGCAGGTATTAAATACTTATGATCCCCACCGATAATAAGCCGTAAAATATGCGGTACAACTAAACCAACAAATCCAATTAAACCGGCCACACTTACCGCAATCCCTGCTAATAACGTACTCAATACAATTAAAAAGAATCTACTTCGTTCAACATTGTGTCCTAAAAGGCTTGCCATTTCGTCTCCTAGACGCATTATACGAATATGTTTGATTGCATAAACTGATACTATAATTGCTACAATGACATAGTAAATAATCATCTTAAATTGCACCCAACCAACACCTGTTAAACCACCAGACAACCACGGCAGTACAGATTGCACACGATCGCTATAAAGAATCATTAGTGCATTTGTTCCTGCACCACATAATGCATTAATGGCTACCCCTACTAAAATAATTCGCATTGGGGATGTACCACCTTTTTTTACCGATAATGCATACACAATCATTGCAGCGACAAAAGCACCTAAAAAAGCTGCAATAGGTAAATATATTATATAGCCAGGAAACACGACCATAACTGCTACAGCCATAATTCCAGCGCCAGCAGTAATCCCAATAACCCCTGGATCAGCTAATGGATTTTGCATTACACCTTGTAAAATTGAACCTGCAATAGCCAAACAAACACCAACAATGATACCCGTTAATATACGGGGCAAACGGATTTCCCATACGATTCGGCGTGCCATTGTATCTTCTGAACTAAAAATCCCACTAATCACTTCACTTACTGAAAATGAAACTTGCCCTATCATAAGGCTAGCGACACTCACTATGACTAAAAGTATCGGTAACACAATAAGCGCCATTCTTCGTTTTTTAGCAAGAGGGTGGGCGTATTTTTCCTCTTCTGTTATCATCGTTATTTCCTCACAATCAATTTTGCCTTGGCGTATTTGCCACTGTCGCTTTGCTTGCGCTACAGATAAACATTGCGTCCAGATTTTGAATTGTGCCCGCACAATTCATTCCTTTGTAAATCCGTGACATCCGCCGGAGGCTTTATCTTCATTCAGTAGGTGTTTGGGCACTCACTGAAAAAGTAATCAAAATTGCATTCATTTGGTGAATGAAGATAAAAAATTATTTAACTGCTTCTTTAGCTGTCTTCAAAACTCCACGCATATAGTCAATCGCTTCTACGACTTGCGTACCAGGATTGTCAAACAATTCTGCTGGTAAAATGATGATTTGATCGTTTTTTACTGCATCTAAATTTTTCCACGCTGCATTTTCTTTTAATTGTTTTTCAAAACCTTCTTTTACTGCCGCTGGTTTCGCGTGCGTAATCAGCATGATTACTTTTGGGTTACGCTCAACAATTTTCTCTACACTTAAATTTGCGTAAGTTGGATATTTATCTGTCGCTGGTAGATCAGCTGCGATATTTTTACCACCTGCTTTATTTAAAATATCTCCGTATAACGAATTATCAAGCGCAGCTAAATATGTACCTGGTGCTCCATAAACGATAAGAGCGTCTAACGTTGAACCTGTAGTGCCTTCTGCAATTTTTTCATCAATTTGTGCAACTAACTTTTCTGCTGTTGCTGTGTTATTAAATAACGCTCCATACTTTTTAATTGTTTTTTTAATATCATCGACTGAATTCATGTTTGAGTAGACAATTTTCGTACCTGTCGCTTCTACCGTTGTAGCGAACTGCTGGAAGCTTGGTGGCACAATGAGTATTTCCGCATTCAATGCAGCTATTTGCTCGAATGATGGTTCATGCGGGTTACCTATCTCTTGAATAGCTTCTACTTCTGCCCCCCTATCGGATGTAATCGTTGGTCGACCAGTAACGTTTGCACCTAACTCGAGTAAAATATCCATCATTCCTGGATTTAACGTCGCAACTGAACCCGGCGTTGCTTTAAACTCATGCTTATTCTCAAGGTCATCTATAAATGTTAAAGCTCCCCCTGTTTCAAGTGTTTGTTGTTCCATATCTACTTGGTCTACTGAAGCATTAACATCCGCTGTTTTGCTTTCCCCTCCACATGCTGCTAATGATAATGCCAACGCACCTACTAATAAAAATTTAAAGTTTTTCATGTTACTACCAACCTTTTCTTTTTATTAAAAACTCGAATTGAGAATCATTCTCATATGATTGTTTATGATTCTATTTTAAATAATTATGATTGTCAACAAACGTTTTTTTTGGTTTTTTTTAATATTTTTTATTGCATTATACAATTAATGTATGTTTTAATTGATAATGATAATCACTATCAATTAAACTTATTAAAAAAGGGGTCAATATAAATGATTACAGTTACTAACCGTATTTTAGTAAAAAAAGGCTTCGCTCATAAAATGGCACCATTATTTATATCCGGTAAATATTTATTGAACTGGGAAGGATTTAATAAAGTTGAAGTGAACGTTTGCTCAGAACCAGAAGATCATGATGAAATGAACGTTATGATGTTTTGGGATACAGTCGAGCAATTTAAAGCTTGGCGCGAATCTGAAGACTTTAAAAATGTACACCGCCGTGAAGAGATTGATAACAAAGAAAACGGTGCACCGTCTCCAATAATAGGTAACCGGGTTGTTATTTCTGAAATTGCTGCTACTTTAGTAAAGTAATTTAAGTCTATGGATCTCTTAAAAGGTGAAAGTGCTCCAATCCCTAAATCACTCTTTGAATTAACAGTAAAAATTCAAGAATAATAATTATACGTTCTTAGATGTTATTGTCATCGAGTTTACGGCAATCGTCTAAGAACGCTTTACTTTTGCGAGATCTTATTAGTCAAATTTTATGTTTAGAACACTTCCTCTTTACTGGTGCAAATAAAAAAATTAATTTTTCATATGCATTTCCTTATGCCTAGAAAAGTACACACTTAAATATAAGTGTGCTTTTTTAGTTTTTTTTCAAATCGGTGATTTCTGAACTGTCGCTACGCTTTCGTTACATAAAACAATTGCTGAAAAATATAAGTACGTATAAAAAATGCAATTCGATGTCAATTTGAATTGCATTTTTTTGCTATTGGATAAGGCAACGGTGTAAGACTCCCATGGGAATAGCTTGAGCTGACTACTTCACAGGAACACATAGTCACCTTATCCGATCTTTACTATGAATTAAATAGTAAAGACAGAGCTTATGGGATAGTAATAGTGCTTTACTTAAATTATTAATCCATTAAATTTACTAATTGTAGTGATCGTTTTAAAATTTTCGCCAGTTCTGCACGTGTTAAATTATTTTCTGGGTTAAAATAGCCATTAGACCCCGTCATGATATCTTTTACTTGTAATTCTGATACTGCATGCTTTGCGTAGTCAAATACTTTACTAGCATCTTTGTATGATAAAACATTTTTATCAACTGTTGCTTTATAGCCTTTGTATTCAAGCATACGTAATATCATTGCTGCTGCTTGCTGACGTGTTATATTTGCCGTTGGGTTAAATGTTTTTGAATTTATACCTGTCACAATACCGGCCTCTGCAAGTGCTTGTACTTCTTTTTCATACCAATGACCTTTAACATCCGTAAACGTAGTTTCTTTAGCTGATTGAATATTTAGAGCTCGAGCCATCATCACTGCAAATTGTGCACGAGTTATATTTTTATTTGGACTAAATGTCGTTGGTGTTGTACCTGTTGTAATCCCAGCCGCGTATAAAGCTAAAATTTCATCCTTACTGAATATATTCTCGATATCTGTAAAAGGATTTTCGAGTTTATTATTAGAATTATTAGCGTTATTATTTGGTTCTCCCTCTAAAACTGGTACATCAAACGTAAAGAATAATGTGTACGCCCCATAACCTAAATCTCCTGAATCTACGAATATTTTAGTTACGCCATTGCTATCTTGAACTAATGGCAAACGAACAACTCGTACTTGATCCATTTTTTCACCTGTAGAACTTATAACTTCAATATTTTGTTGCTTACCATTTCCATCAATATAAGCAAGAGTCGCAAAGCCGTATGCTTTACCAATTAGTGTCATTTCGATGTAACGTTTACCGTCAATCGTAACTAATTCTGATTTCGTGAAATATGGCGCTAAGTAGTTCGTAATAAATTCAGCCATTTTACCATTTGGATCAGCCTGCATGTTGTACTTAATTGACTGACGAGTAATCTTTTCATTTGTCGTAGTTGCTGTGACATTTGTGGAAATAGTCTTATCAGTCGTTACTGCTTCGAAAACAAGGTTATCTAGTGTATCAGCTTCAAATGAAAGTGTTGCTGTTTTTGCATTTGCAACAGGTACTAATGAAGCTACTTTATTAGACCAGTTTGCAATTTCTTTACTATTTTGTTTCACAATAAATTTCTGTAAGTTATTCCCAATATTTAATGAAAGCGTAACTTTATATTTGTTATCTTCAAATACTGTTTTTGCTTTTTGTAGGAATACAGCTATTTCTTTTGCATTCTTTGCAAATTCAAATCTAGCTACTCCCTCTTGATTTAAGTTCCCTGTAGTTCCTTCTATTTTTGTTCCGTTTTTAGTTGAATTGTTATTAATTGAAATGTTATTTGTTGAATGGCTATTAATTGGATTGCTATTAGTTGAACCACCTGTACTCGGGAATGTTGTACTATTATTGATCTTTGAAAGTGAGGCTTCATCAAATTTTAATAGAATATTATAATTATGATGATAGTTAAGATCCGCAATATCTACTTTTACCCACGCATTTTGAAGCTTAGATAAACTCGATACTGTAAATTGAACAATTCGTAAATCATTTGTGTCGCTAATCGTACTTGGTGTTGCACCATTCACTGTAAATCCAGTAATCCATGAACTATTTTTTAGTGTTAATTGAACTTGATATGAAGAACCATTTTTCACTACATATGCCTGACTATCTACATATGTGTTCATAATAGAACTACCAGTACCTGATTCATTTAAGAACGTAAAGTTTGCTGTATACAGCCCATTAGTTGATTGTTCAGTGTTTCCAGTGTTAAAATTGTTATTGCCATCGGTATTTGAATTATTATTGTTCTCCCCAGAACCAGATTCACTGCCGTTGGTATTTCCTTCTGAACTACTCTCCTCCTGCTCAGCAATTTCGCCAGTTAATAGTACTTTTTCAACTGTCGCACTCATTGTTGAAGCAGTCCCATTTCGCTCAGTTGTTAACGTAAAAGCTAAATTTTCTAATGAATCTACTGTAAATTTAATTACATTTTTAGCTGTCCTTTCACTTTTTGTGCTGCCTGCTGTCCATTTTGCAACTGTTTTATTTCCTTGTTGTACAGAAAAGCCCTTCATCGTATCATTTACAACTAGATTCATTGTTACGGCAATCTTATTATCTACTGTTTTTGTTGCATATGCTTGTCCTAAATGTAATCCGATTATTGTGTGAGCGGGTGCACCAGAGTTGACTGGAGTCAGTCCAAACTCAATTACTTGATTGTTCTTGTTGAAATGTTCAGGTAAATATACAACTGATTCTTTTACCGGTATAAAATCAAATGTAAACGGCGTTGCTGGATAATTTTCACCTGACATAATTACTGTAGCCTTTAAATTAGCGTCTAACTTTACTTTTATGACGCGCACTAATGATTTTCCTTCTCCTTCAGAGCTTACGATTTTTACGTCTTCTCCATTTTCATTGCCTACTTTTATTGTAGTAAATGCATATGTGTGACCTGTTAGTTTAATATATGCATATTTTTCTTCACCAACAGTCGCTAAATCAGCATAGTTAATATAGCTTTTAAAATACGTATCATATGACTTATTATTTGTTAAAAATGTGAAAGGAACATTTTCTGTGATAACTTCATCTGTATTTTGCCCTGGCTGATCTGGGTGTTCTGGCTGTTCTGGTTGATCTGGTTGATCTGGCTGTTCCGATTGATTTGGTTGATCTGGTACTTCTTCACAACCCCGGTCAATCTCCGCAACATTTGAAATAGCTAGATACACAATATAATCATGGTCGTAAGATAGAGCTGGAATGTAAACATCAACCCATGCTTTTATTGTTTCCTCATATTGGTCGACTACGAACGTGTAAATATCGTTGTCATTCATGTCTGTTATTTTTCCAATAGCTGCTTTTAATTCGCCACCTGATTCAACTTTAAAATCCTGGTACCACGTTTTATATTCTTTTGGCACCGTAATGTCTACCGTATATTGACCATCTTTTTGTTTAACAGTAGCTTTCTTATCGACATAGCTATTCATCATTGAATCTGCTGTTTGTTGTTCATTGAGAATTTTGATATTTGATGAATAGTCAATTGTGCAGTTAGCTTCGGTATTCTCCTCCGCCTTTACTTCCATTCCAAAGCTCGGTAATATTGTACCTAAAATTAGCATTACCATTGCTACATATTGTAAAAGTTTCTTCACTACTTTGACCTCCTGAATTTTTCATTATTTCGATCTTCCTGTGCGTTTCTACCTCCTTTATGTATTAAAAGATTTTACTATTACTACCCCTAACCCAAATGATTATGATTATCATTCTCAATTAAAGTTAAAAGAAAAACATCTATTCATTAATTGGATGTTATAAAGTATACAAC
>NZ_JAQZSD010000068.1:0-21541 GCF_028674935.1 Lysinibacillus sp. CNPSo 3705
AAATAAATATATTAAGTATAAGTTTACTTTACTTTTATTAAATTATAAGTTATGATGTTTACATCAGCAAATAGGAGGCGATCGTTTTGAAAGGAGAATTTGGTGATTCTATTAAAAATAAGGTGTATGAACATAGGGTTTTAAGAAGAATGTCACAAAAGGAGTTAGCTGACGCTGTTGGAGTTTCTAAGCAAACTATCTTTGTAATGGAAAAGAATAATTATTCCCCCTCACTAGTGTTAGCATATCGAATAGCCAACTTTTTTGAGGTTGATATAAATGAAATATTCTCTTATGTACGAAAGGAAGATAATAATGATTGATTTATTAAACAATTGGATGTTAGAAAGTACTGATAATTTTAATATTGTTATAGGCATTACAGCAATTCTATTACTAGGTTCTATAGTTATACTTTTCATCTTCAGTAGAAAAATTGGGCAACCCGATGAAAGAACGAATGCTATTTATCTTAAAATCATTTCATGTATGTTTACTACCCAAATTATTATGAATGCTATTTTTATTTCATTAGTTGATAGTAATATCGAATACTTCCGTCAGTTCTTTCTACTATTTCAAGGGATTGTATTTTTAATTGGGGCAATTTACGCAATTAGATTATATAGAAAAGAAATTAAATAATCTTACATAGCTATTAGAAAAGAATCCATTTTGATCAACCTTTTTCAAAATGGATTCTTTTATATTTTAAAGTAGCACTTTTTCATGACCCTAAAGAGAAGAAAAGTGAAGCTATAAAAAACGTGGCATGAAGACGGCAAAAAATTACCCATGTTTTTTTAATAAATGTAATACTTCTTCCGATGTAGCAGCTACATGAACAAGTGACTTCTGTTCAGTTCGTATAAAACCTTCCTCCAGCATTTTCTGAAGTTGTTGTAAAAGCGCATCATAAAAATGATTTATATTATATAAAATTACAGGTTTTTCATGTAGTCCAATTTGTGCCCATGTAAACACTTCAAAATATTCATCCATTGTCCCTCCACCACCTGGTAAAGCTATAAAAACATCTGCTAACTCTACCATTTTGGCTTTACGTACATGCATAGACTCAACAAAATGAAGCTCTGTTAACGAGGCATGTGCTATTTCCCGCTGCTGTAAATGAGTTGGCATCACGCCAATAACCTCTCCTCCAGCCTCTAATACTGCATCTGCAACTTTGCCCATCAGTCCTGTTTTCGAACCACCATAAACGACACCATGACCATTTCGAGCTAATACAGTCCCTAATTCGGCTGCTTTCTCTGCATAAATTGGGTTTAAGCCTAAGCCAGAACCGCAATACACTGCTATTCTTATAACAATCCCTCCTACTCAAAAGACGTGACACAATAGGTTACATATTGTCTCACGTCTTTTGATCATTTATTTTCTGCAATTACTTTTTTCTGCACATAGCTGCGCATTCGGTCATAAAATTTAGCATAGTCCATTTCCTATTTACGTAAATGACTTGTTTGTGCCTGTCGCTTCGCTTTCGGCCAGAACCCCAATAGTTATCTTCCTAATATTTTTGAATGATTAGCTTTATCTAACCTTCTATTTACGTAAATGACTTGTTTGTTTTAGCATATGACTGATGCGGCTCACAATTGATTCAATTGCTTCAGGATTTTTTAATAAATCATAATCATTAATATCCAAACGAAGAACTGGGCATGCATTAAAATTATTGATCCAGTTCTCATAGCGGTCATGCATTTCAATCCAATAATCATTCGGTGTTTGTTGCTCCATTGTACGTCCACGCTCTTGAATACGACCAATGACAGCATCAATTGGCCCCTCTAGATAAACAAGTAGATCTGGATGTGGGAAATACGGTGTCATTACCATCGCATCAAATAGATTTGTATACGTCTCGTAATCTGTTGGGCTCATTGTACCTTTGTCATAGTGCATCTTAGCAAAAATTCCAGTATCTTCGTAGATAGAGCGATCTTGAATAAATCCGCCGCCATATTCAAAGATTCGCTTCTGCTCCTTAAAACGCTCTGCTAAAAAATAGACCTGTAAATGGAAGCTCCATTTTTCAAAGTCCTCATAAAATTTATCTAAATATGGGTTAGTATCCACCTTTTCAAATGAAGTACGGAAATTTAACGCTTCTGCCAACGCCTTTGTCATTGTTGACTTCCCTACACCAACCGTACCAGCGATTGTAATGACCGTTTGTGGAGGAATACCATATTTCTCTCTCAAATTCATTGTTGCAAGCTCCTTTGTTGTAACGTATCCTTTATTGTTTGTAAAACATATTTCAAATCATTTGGATTTTTTACGAAATCAAGCTGATCGCCATTAAATCGAATAACAGGAATATCTGGATGCATATTCTCAAAATGCTCGATAAAGGAATGATAATCTGCCACCAGTTGCTCCATGTAATCCCGTGAAATCATTTTTTCAAATTCACGACCACGCATCGCAATACGTTTCATCAATGTATCAACACTAGCATGTAAATAAACAACTACATTCGGTACAGGCATATCTTTCGTTAATATTTTATAAATTTCCTCGTATTTATCATACTCAGCTGGCGCCAATGTACGCTTGGCAAATATTAAATTTTTAAAAATATGGTAGTCCGCTACAACAGGTTGATCTTCTGTTAAACGGAAATTTTTTATATCCGATAATTGTTTGTAGCGATTACATAGGAAGAACATTTCCGTTTGGAAGCTCCATTCCTCTATGTTTTCATAAAACTTATTTAGAAAAGGGTTTTCGTCTACTATTTCTTTTAATAGATGGTAATTAAATGTCGCTGCAATCTCTTTAGATAAAGAGGTTTTACCAACACCAATCGGACCTTCTACTGTAACAAATGGAACCGTCACTAGAAGCTCCTCCTTTTGTTCTATGGATTCTATCGTCATTTAGCCCGCCTGAGGCTTTCATTATTTTAAAAATGAATCAGTGTTTTTCATTGTAACATAGTGAGAAAATGAAAAACAGAATCAAACAATTTTTCAATTAAGACAGATGATAAAAAACGACAAAAAAATAGAGACTAGAACAAACTAAATGGTTCCTTCGTAAGGCCGAATAATCTCTAATTAAATAGAAAAACCGAACTATGAAACATTTCCTGGGCGTTTCATAGTTCGGTTTTTTTGTTGGCTGAAACACTTTTGTCTCAGCTTTATATTTCCTATGCATTTTAAAGACATAGGAAACTCAATTAAACTCGCTTTTAGATTTATATTTCGTCCATACAACTACTGGTACTAAAAGTAACGCTAAATACATCCCGATAAAGCCTAAAATTGCATAGCTTGTGTACGCTACGACAATTCCTGATAATAGACTACCCGCTGAGCCTCCGAGAGCAACCCAGACATCTACCGAGCCTTGTGTCTTTGCGCGACTATGAATTGTCGTTGAATCAATAATAATTGCTGTACCACTAATCAAGCCAAAATTCCAACCTAAACCTAGTAATATGAGGGCAACCGTTAGCCAAAGTAAAGAATCACCTGGGGCAAATGCTGCGACTAAGCCTGCCGCTGCTAAAATAAACCCTGAAGCAATGACGATAAAAGTTCGGCCAACTTTATCAACCAGTAGACCTGTTCCAAGGGATGGTAAATACATCGCTGCGACATGCAATCCTATAACCATTCCAATAGCACTTAAACTGTTTCCATGTCCCTGCATATGAATAGGCGTCATTGTCATAATAGCCACCATAATAACATGAGATAAAACTAATACAAGCGCTCCTATGAAAACTCCAATACGATTTACACGACTATTTGTTGTAGTAGACGTTTCAGCTATTTTACTTTGTTGCTTATATTGCTCGGCAGCAATGGCTTTTGCAATTAATAATGGATCTGGACGAAGAAAAACAAATAACGTAAGGCCTGCTAAAATATACGCAACAGCAGCTAAAATAAATGGGCCTACTAATGCAGGCATATTGAGTGCTTTTGCAACTTCCCCCATAGGTGTAACTAAATTAGGGCCTGCAACTGCTCCGAACGTTGTAGCTACCATCGCTATACTTGTAGCTGTTGCACGTTGTTTTTCATTTGCCAAATCTGTTCCCGCATAACGTGCTTGTAAATTTGTAGACGTTCCAGCTCCATATACAAATAAAGCTAAAAATAATAACACAATATTGTTAATATTAGCTGCAATAATAACACCGATTGCACCGATACCACCTGCTATAAATCCAAACGATAAACCATAGCGTCTACCTAAGCGCTGTGAAAGCTGGCCGACAATGAAAGCTGATAATGCAGAGCCAAGGGTAAATAGTGTAGCAGGTAAACCTGCAAAGCTTTCAGTTCCTAACATATCTTTTGCTAGCAATGCTCCTACCGTAATACCTGCTGCCAACCCTGCCCCACCAAATATTTGCGACATTAGAATGATTAAGAGAGTACGCTTATATAACTTTTGTTGCGCATTTGTTGAATGGACATAATGCTCCGTAGCTACTGACAATTTATTAACCATAACAATCTCCTTATTTATAATTTAACTCGCTGCAAACGCAGTGCGTTTAAAACGACAGATACGGAGCTAAAGGCCATCGCTGCACCTGCTACCCACGGAGCTAGTAAACCGATTGCGGCAATCGGAATACCTAATGTGTTGTAAGCAAACGCCCAGAATAAGTTTTGTTTAATATTGCGCATTGTTTTACGACTCATAATGATAGCATCTGCAATACTGTTTAAATCGCCGCGAATCAGTGTAATATCCGCTGCTTCCATAGCAACATCTGTACCGGTACCAATCGCCATCCCAATAGTAGCTGTCGCAAGTGCCGGGGCATCATTAATGCCATCACCAACCATCGCTACTTTTTTACCTGTAGCTTGCAGTTTTTTCACTTCATTCGCTTTGCCTTCTGGAAGTACTTCGGCAATCACATGATTCACACCAACTTCTGCTCCAATTGCTTGTGCTGTTCGTTCATTATCACCAGTCATCATAATGACAGTAATGCCCATCTCTTGTAGACGACTTACCGCTTCTTTGGAAGTATCTTTCACTGTATCAGCAACTGCTACTAGGCCAGCATACTGACCGTTAATGGCAGCTAGCATTGCCGTTTTACCGTTTTTCTCTAATTGCTCCATTGATGGTAGAATGGCATCTATATGAATACCGTATTGTTGCATCAATTTACGCGTACCGATGATAATGCCTTGACCAGAGACCGTCGCTTGCACACCGTAACCCGGTATTGCTTCAAAGAATTGAACATCTCCTAGGTTAATACCGCGATCAACAATCCCTTGAACAATTGCTTCTGCTAACGGATGCTCTGATTGCTTCTCTGCTGCACCAATCAACGATAAAAAGCGTGTTTCATCTTGATTTGCTGCTAGTATAACATCCGTTAATACTGGCTTGCCGTGTGTCACTGTACCTGTTTTATCAACAACTACTGTATCGATGCTTTGTGTCTGCTCTAAATGTTCTCCACCTTTAAATAAAATACCAAATTCCGCTGCACGACCAGAGCCCGCCATAATAGATGTTGGCGTTGCTAATCCAAGTGCGCATGGACAAGCGATAACAAGAACTGCAATTAACACTTCAAGTGCAGGCGTAAATTCACCAGGTCGCACCCAAATAATCCAAATTAAAAACGTGACAAGCGCAATGCCAACAACGATTGGTACAAAAATACCTGAAATTTGATCTGCTAAGCGCTGGATTGGCGCTTTGGAGCCTTGTGCATCTTCTACAACTTTAATAATTTGTGCTAAGGCCGTATCACGACCGACTTTAGTCGCCGTCATTTTAATGAAGCCATTTTTATTTATAGTAGAACCAAATAATAGGTCATCTTGCTTTTTATCAACGGGTAAACTTTCCCCTGTTAGCATTGATTCATCTACAGCTGTTGTTCCTTCTAACACCTTACCATCAACAGGAATTTTTTCACCAGGCTTCACTAAAATAATATCGCCAATAACTACTTCTTCTAACGATACTTCTTTCTCTACACCGTCACGAACAACGATGGCCGTTTTTGCCTGAAGGCCCATTAATTTTTTGATTGCTTCAGATGAACGACCCTTTGCTTTTGCCTCAAATAATTTACCTAATAAAATTAAAGTAATTAATACGGCACTCGTTTCAAAATATAGGTGAGGGGCATGATGTGACCCCGCAGTAATAATCGCTTGATATACGCTATAAAAATACGCCGCAGATGTTCCCATTACGACAAGTACATCCATATTGGCACTACCATTGCGTAAAGCTTTGTAGGCTCCAACGTAAAATTGTTTCCCAATCATAAATTGAACAGGCGTAGCCAACGCCATTTGCACCCATGGATTCATTAAAAATTCAGGAACATATAAAAATGATGTAAATGAAAAATGTCCTACCATCGTCCACAGTAATGGTAATGAAAGAATGGCCGATAAAATAAATTTTTTCTGCTGTTGTTTAATGGCCAGCTCACGATGATCCACCGTTTCTTGCTCATCTGCCTTTTGATGAGCCTCATATCCTAATTTCTCAACCTTTGCAATAATGTCTGCAATCGTCACTTCAGATGGGTTAAATTCAATAGTTGCTTTTTCAAGTGCTAAGTTTACGTTCGCAGAGGATACACCTGCTAGTTTATTTAAACCCTTCTCTATCCGTGTTGCGCAGGCCGCACATGTCATACCTGTAATATCGAATTCAGTTTTTTGTTTAACGACACCATAACCAAGTGCTTCAATTTTCTTTTCAAAATCTTCTTCGTTTAATTTTGTCGGATCATATTTAATGGATGATTTTTCAAGAGCTAAATTAACTGTCGCTTGTTCTACACCATCCATTTTATTTAAACCTTTTTCTATACGAGTCGCACAGGCTGCACATGTCATACCTGTAATTTGCAAATTTGCTTCTTTTATTTCCGAACTCATCATCATTTCTCCTCTCCATATACCAACAGGGGGTATATTTATTTGAAAATAAGAGAGTGCTACAAGAGCACCCTATTTATATTATTTAACGTCATAGCCTTGATCATCGATCGTTTCTTTAATTTGGTCTAGAGATACTTGTGATTCGTCAAATGCTACATCTACTAAACCTTCAGCTAAGTTTACTTTTACTTGTTCAACGCCAGTTAAAGCGCCAACACTTTTTTCTACTGAGTTTACACAATGGCCACATGACATTCCTTGTACGTTTAAAGTTACGTTTTGCATAAATATCTCTCCTTTAATGTTAAGTACTGTATAGGGGTATATATTTCTTAAAAAAATTTACTTTTTCATTAACTTTTGAATAGTCACTACTAATTCATCTAACACTGCATCATCACCTTCTGATAGGCGATCTACTACACAACCCTTTAAATGACCTTCTAATAATATTTTTGCAACACTATTTAAAGCAGACTGCGTGGCAGACAGTTGCGTAATAATATCATCACAGTAAACATCTTTGTCAATCATCCCTTTAATACCTCGGATTTGACCTTCAATGCGATTTAAACGAGTCGTTAAATCCTTTTTAACGCGTTCAGGATGATGACTTTTTCGGCACGAAGTACCTTCCTCTGTATGGCAAGCATCTTCTTTCACTTTATCCTCCATATAATACACCTCCTACCTTACAATTTCATATTACCATACCCATGAAGGGTATGTAAAGCTGAAAATTTTTAATTTTTTTAATGATGATGGTGATCATTCGACTGCTCATTTTTTATTGTACATAAAATGGAGTTATCATGCTTATGTGCTACTGTTTCCAATTGAATCGTTACGTGCTTTATGCCCTTATGCTCAAGATTATGTTCAATTTCTCGTAATATATGCTCACTATCCGCAATTTTTAGCTGGCCTTCCACAACTGCATGACAAGAAAGTGCATTTGTTCCGCTTGTTATTGTCCAAATGTGTAAATCGTGAATGCTATGCACACCATCTGTTTGTACAATAGTTTGTATAATTTCTTCAGCGTCTACGTTTGAAGGCGTTCCTTCCAAAAGAACGTGAACAGCAGCCTTCGTTACATAGTAGCCGCTTCTCAATACTAATGCTGCAACAATAACACTCGCAAGTGGATCAGCCCAGCCCCAACCAAAAAACATGATTAATAATGCGGCTACGATGGCCCCTACAGATCCAAGCATATCACTTAAGACGTGTAAGAAAGCACCACGCATATTTAAATTATCTTTTGTATCACTGCCACGCATCATAATCCAAGCGACTAAAATATTGATTAAAAGACCGATTGTACTAATAATCAACATCCCTGTAGTTGCCACTTCCGGTGGATTGGCAAAACGTTTGAATGCTTCATAGAAAATGAATAAAGCAATCAAAATTAATATCACACCGTTTAATACTGCTGCTAAAATTTCAAATCGTTTATAACCGTATGTTTTACTATAGCTTGCAGCCTTTTCTCCCAAAATAAAGGCAAGTAAGGCTATTGCTAATGATATGGAATCACTTAACATATGACCTGCATCAGATAAAAGAGCCAAACTATTTGTTAAATAGCCACCAAGCGCTTCAACAATCATATAACTCGTAATAATAATAAATGATACGATTAAAACCTTTTTGTTTGCGCCATGTGTATGATCATGGCTGTGATCATGATTATGTCCCATGTTTTATCCCCCATTTTATCTAGTTATGTGTAGCATGCTCAATAGCTTGCATCAACAAATTCATAATGTGATCATCATCTGTTGAATAATATAAAGTTGTACCTTCTCTTCTATATTTCACTAACCGTAAATTTTTCAAAAAACGTAATTGATGTGAAACTGTTGATTGACCTAAATCTAAAACCTCAGCAATGTCGTTAACTGAATGTTCATCCGTACATAATAAATTTAAAATACGAATTCTTGTCGGATCACTTAATGCTTTAAATGTTTGAGACACGACAAATAGTGTTTCTTCGTCTAAATGTTGCTCTTTGTTATCCTGAACCTCTGTATTTTGTAATTTTTCATCCATTTAGTTTACTCCTAACCTTTTTATATTCATATATGAACATGTATTCATATATGAATATAAATGTTTGTTTTGGAAATGTCAACGTTTTATCTTCACGTCATAGTAGCAATTGTCAATTAAGCAAGATACACTAAGTGATAAGGAGAGATTATAGTGGATATTTTTGAAACAGACCGATTGTTTATGAACAGTGCACTAGAAGAAGCTAAGAAAGCAGCTTTACTTGGAGAAGTGCCAATAGGAGCTGTGCTTGTCTATGATGGAGAGATTATTGCACGCGCTCATAATTTACGAGAAACAACACAAAATGCAACGACACATGCTGAATTAATGGTTATTCAAGATGCTTGTAAAAAAATAGGTAGCTGGCGTCTTGAAAAAACAACACTCTATGTGACACTTGAACCTTGCCCTATGTGTGCAGGAGCCATTTTGCAATCTCGTGTGCCGCGTGTCGTATACGGTGCAAGGGATATAAAAGCAGGCTGTGTAGATTCACTTTATCGATTATTAAACGATGCACGCTTTAACCATGAATGCGAAGTAACAGAAGGAATTTTAGCTGCGGAATGCGGACAAATCTTAACCGATTTTTTCCGAGCATTACGTCAACGAAAAAAAGCTGAGAAAAAGGCGCGACAAGCTTTAGTTGTTGAAAATGAAAAGTTTTAAACTTCACATAGAGTAGAAGGTGTCTCAGATGGAGGCACCTTCTTTTTTATGATTAGGGGATAGCATATATATGAAATATGTCGTAATAGCGACAACATATTCATAACAATTAAATATGCCATCTAAAAAATGAAAGAAGCGATTAGCAAGTACATTACTGGCTAATCTAAAGAAAAATTTAAACCATTGACATGCATAAACTGAAAAGGGAAAATATAACTAGTAATAATTTTATTTAAAAGGTAATTAATAGGGAGGTAATGTTTTAATGCCTATTTTAGATAGAGTGAAGTTCGATGGTTTACGCTCACGCGATTGGTTAATCTACAAGCATCCGAATGAAAAGCTAGTGTTAGGCACCACACTTATCGTCAACGAAGGGCAAGTAGCCATATTTGTAAAGGGTGGGCAAATATGTGATGTATTTAATTCAGGCACACATGTTTTAACAACCAATAACTTACCATTACTTCACCATGTTGTGAATTTTGCTTATGGAGGGGATACACCTTTTTCAGCAGAAATCTACTTTATAAATCTAACGGTAAAATTAGATTTATATTGGGGAACCTCTGATCCTATTCAACTAATTGATCCAAAATACTTTGTAAAATTACGTATACGAGCATTTGGACAATTGGCTCTCCGCCTTGATGACTATTTATTATTCTTTACAGAAGTTATAGGCTCTATGAATAAAGATGATATTGTTAGTTTCGAAAAAGTACAAGATTACTTTAAAGGTTCTCTTATTACATCCATAAAAACTGAACTTGCAAATAAAATTATTAATGAGAAAATCTCTGCACTAGAAATAACAACAGAGCTTCATAATATTTCAAATAGTTTAAAAGAAAAAATATCTGAAGAATTCAATGCGTATGGTTTTATAATGGCCCATTTCCATATTCAATCAATTAATTTCCCAGAAGAAGATTTCAATAAAATAAATGAAATTTTACAAGATAAAGCTAAGTTCGAAATTATGGGTGACAATCGTTATGTAACACAACGTAGCTTTGATATATATGAATCTGCTGCATCAAATGACAATGGAGTAGCTGGATTATTTGCTACAAGTGGAATTGGCTTAGGCGTAGGGCAAGGTATGGCGACTATGATGAATCAACAAGTACAACAGCCTAGCAATAATGTTACACATAAAATATGTCCTTCTTGCCATGGTAATATCATATCTACTAGTAAATTCTGCAACTTATGTGGTGAAAATTTAACGCTAAAGGTCATTACATGTCATTCTTGTCAGAGTGAAAACGAGGAATCATCAAAATTCTGTTCTTCTTGTGGAACTAGTTTGCACAAGCCTGTTTGTTCATGTGGACAAGAACTAGATGTTACTTCGAAATTTTGTAATAACTGCGGTACTCCAGTCGAATCAATTCAATAGATAATCATAACAGTGTAGTTGAAAACAATACATCGGAAAATGTAAATTAAACAAATATCATTGATTAGGAGATATTGACATGAAAAATATCGAATGTCCACAATGTGGAGCAGCGGCTGATGTTACATTAGCTCAATGTAAATATTGTGGTGAAAAATTCAATTTCCACAAAGAACAGCAAATTGTGCAACAACCGGTTTATCAACAGCAATCACAGCCTGTATATCAAACACAGCCCCAATATTCAGCTCCTATGTATGATGGCATCGATCCTTCTTGGCCTATAAAAAATAAAACAGTCGCAGGGGTACTAGCTATCTTTTTAGGTGGAATCGGAATCCATAAATTTTACTTAGGGAAAATTGGACAAGGTATATTGTATCTCATCTTCTTCTGGACATATATTCCGGCCCTTATAGGCTTTATAGAGGGCGTTATTTACTTGCTTTCTAACGAACATAACTTCTCTGTGAAACATCGAGTTCGACCTCGCTAACCTACTTTTAAAAAAGAAAAGCTACTGTTGAGATTAGATATTTTCAACAGTAGCTTTTTCTTTTAGCCGCTTTGTTTTCGACTCGGTTTACTTTGGAGCGATTACTTCTTTTCCGCCCATATATGGTCTTAATACTTCAGGAATCACTACGCTTCCATCAGCTTGTTGATAGTTTTCTAGGATTGCTGCTACTGTACGGCCGATTGCAAGACCTGAGCCATTTAATGTGTGTACATACTCTGGTTTTGCATTTGGCTCACGACGGAAGCGAATATTTGCTCGGCGTGCTTGGAAATCTTCAAAGTTAGAGCATGAAGAGATTTCGCGGTACATATTTTGAGCTGGAATCCACACTTCTAAATCGTACTTTTTCGCTGCAGTAAAGCCTAAATCAGCTGTACACATTTTTAGTTTGCGGTATGGTAATCCTAATAATTGCAGTACTTTTTCTGCATGACCTGTTAATAGTTCTAGCTGTTCATAAGATTCTTCTGGTTTTACAAAGCGTACTAATTCTACTTTGTTGAATTGGTGTTGGCGAATTAAACCACGTGTATCGCGACCTGCAGAACCTGCTTCTGAACGGAAGCATGCACTATATGCTGCAAAGCCATGTGGTAATGCTTCAGCTGGTAAAATTTCATCACGATAGAAGTTTGTCACAGGTACTTCTGCTGTTGGAATCATGAAATAATCTGTGTCATCTAATTTAAAGACATCTTCCTCAAATTTAGGTAGTTGCCCTGTCCCTGTTAAGCTATCACGATTGACAATTACAGGTGGTAGCATTTCTTCATAGCCATGCTCTTCTGCATGTAAGTCCATCATAAACGTCATTAATGCACGTTCTAAACGAGCGCCAAGACCACGATAGAATAAGAAACGACTACCCGTCACTTTTGCACCACGTTCAAAGTCCACAATTTGTAAATCCGTAGCGATATCCCAGTGTGCTTTGATGTCGAAATCAAATGTTGGAATCTCACCCCAAGTATATTCCTCTACATTATCATCCTCTGTTGTGCCAACTGGTACAGATTCATGTGGAACGTTTGGTAAACGCATCATCATATCTTTAAAGCGTTCTTCTACATCATTTAATTGAACATCTAGCTCTTTAATTTCATCGCCAACTTGACGCATACGTGCAATAACTTCATCCGCATTTTCTTTATTGCACTTCATAATAGAAATTTGCTCAGATACTTTATTGCGCTCAGCTTTAAGCTCTTCTGTTTTTGCAATTAATTCACGACGCTTTGCATCTAACTGTTCAAAATCGTCTAAGTTTCCTAAATCCTCATTACGTGTTAATAGCATTTCTTTAATTTCCGCGAAATTGTCGCGCACGCGTTTAATATCTAACATCGTCATACCTCCAGTAGATTGTTAATGATGGGAAAATAGTTAGTAAAAACACAAAAAAGCCCTCATCCCCAAAAGGGACGAGAGCTACCCGCGTTGCCACCCTAATTGACTAGACACATTGTACTTTGCCTAATCCACTTATTTCATAACGGCATTTCAGCCGGCGACAGCCTACTTCATTCACTTCGACTGCGCAACTCCAGGACGGATTCACAAGTGCTTTTATCAGCTTCCACCACCCGCTGACTCTCTAAAAAAAACGTGCTTGCTACTACTTCCCATCATCGTGTTCAGTTATTTAAATTTTATCCATACTGTACTATATGAAGTGAAAATTTGCAAGTCATACCATAGAAGATACAAAATATTCAAGAATTCGTGCATCTGACGTTAATTCTGGATGGAAGGAACATCCTAAGAAATGGTCGTCTCTTGCTAACACGATCTTGCCTTCATGCTCCGCTAATATTTCAACACCTTCACCTACGGAAACAATATGTGGCGCTCGTATAAAGATCGCCGGAATAGCAGCACCTATTTCCGGTATGTCGAGCTTCACTTCAAAGCTATCTACCTGACGTCCATAGGAATTCCGTGCAACTACCACATCCATTACTGCTAAATGTGACTCATAATCCACTAATTCCTTTGCTAATAAAATCAATCCTGCACATGTTCCAAACATCGGTAAACCTTGCTTTGCAAGTGTGCGAATTGGCTCCAATAGCTCATAGCGATTCAGCAATTTCCGCATCGTTGTACTTTCTCCACCAGGCAAAACAAGTCCATCAAGCTTCTCTAAATCAGCACTTTGTTTTACTAACACCGTTTCGCATCCAAGAGACTCTAACATTTGCACATGCTCTCTTACCGCCCCCTGTAATGCTAAAACACCGATTCGCTTCATCTTACCAGCCTCGCTCTTGCATACGCTCATTTTGACTAAGCTGTGCAATATCGATGCCTTTCATCGGAACACCTAGCTCTTTTGAAATTTCAGCAATTAACTTATAGTCCTTATAATGCGTTGTAGCCTCAACAATTGCACGAGCAAATTTCTCTGGGTTCTCTGATTTAAAAATACCAGAACCAACAAATACACCGTCTGCTCCAAGCTCCATCATTAATGCTGCATCCGCTGGCGTAGCAACGCCACCTGCTGCGAAATTCACTACTGGTAAACGGCCAAGACGCTTAATTTCTCTTAATAATTCAAAAGGAGCTCCGAGCAATTTAGCCTCGGTCATTAATTCATCCTCTGTCATACCAACTACCTTACGTACTTGCGCATTCACTTTACGCATATGACGAACTGCCTCAACAATATTACCTGTCCCTGGTTCCCCCTTCGTTCGTAGCATAGAAGCTCCCTCACCAATGCGTCGAGCAGCTTCGCCTAAATCGCGACACCCACAAACAAAGGGCACTGTGTAATCACTTTTTAATAAATGAAACTCTTCATCTGCTGGCGTTAATACTTCACTTTCATCAATATAATCGACACCCATTGCTTCTAACACTCTTGCTTCTACAATATGTCCAATACGTGCCTTAGCCATTACAGGAATAGATACTGCCCCCAGTACCTCCTCGACAATACGAGGATCAGCCATACGTGCAACACCACCCGCCTTGCGAATGTCTGATGGTACTCGCTCTAATGCCATAACAGCTACAGCTCCTGCCGCTTCTGCAATTTTCGCCTGCTCTGCATTAATAACATCCATAATGACGCCACCCTTTTGCATTTCCGCCATCCCGCGCTTCACTAATTCTGTACCTGTTTGTTTCATGATTTCTAACCTCCACCTTTATGATGAAATTTAGTATAATTGAAATTGACCATATAAAAATATCCAGTTTATAAAATAATCGTAAGGTCAGGAGAATTAATGCACATGGACATGCTCTTATTCCAGCTAGAAAAAAATGGTGAAAAACCGCTCTACGATCAGCTTTATAGCGGCATTAAAGAAGCTATTATTACAAAGAAAATAGCAGTAGGAGAAAAATTACCATCAAAAAGAAAATTAGCCGATTTTTTGAATATTTCACAAACGACAATTGAAATTGCCTATGCACAGCTCCTTGCTGAAGGGTATATTATGTCTAAATCCCGTGTCGGTTATTTTGTAGAGGAAATTGACGAGCTTCCGTATATTCAGCAGGACACAATAACTTCCTTAAACGAACAACCTAAGAAAAAATCGTACAAAATAGATTTTAATCCTGGTTCCATCGATATTGATGCCTTCCCTTTTCAAACATGGCGAAAATATGCGAAAGAGCTCTTTGATGATGCCTCAAAGGAATTATTATTAACAGGTGAGCCTCAAGGGGAACTATCTTTGCGAACAGAGATTGCTAATTATTTATTTCAATCACGCGGAGTTGTTTGTAGTCCCGAGCAGATTGTCATCGGTTCAGGAACAGAACAGCTTCTACCAATGATTTTGCGCCTCTTTAGTGACAATACTTATTTTGCCCTTGAAAACCCTGGATATCCAGCTGTGCATCGTATGTTTTCCCAACATAAGCGAAAGGTTTATCCAATTGCGGTCGATGATGAAGGAATTGTCATTCATGAGCTCGAAAAAACTAGTGCCGACGTTGTTTATATCACGCCATCTCACCAATTCCCTACAGGAGCAGTATTATCGGCTACAAGACGTGCTCAAGCTTTAAATTGGGCCTCACAAAGCTCCTCTCGATACATTATTGAAGATGATTATGATTCTGAATTTCGTTATACTGGAAAACCAATTCCTGCACTTCATGCATTAGATCGAAATGATAAAGTAATTTATATGAGTACATTTACAAAATCATTAATGCCATCCTTGCGCGTCGCTTATTTTGTACTTCCACCAAAATTACTTGCTGCTTATAATGATGTCTTTAATTACTATTCATCAACAGTACCTCGTTTCGATCAACATATTGTAGCTAATTTTATGCGTGACGGCCATTTTGCTAAGCATTTAAATCGCATGCGAAAGATTTATCGAAAAAAGCATGAAAAACTTACTTCTATTTTAGAAAACTATTCTAATCAAATTAACATCACTGGTGAGCAAGCAGGCATGCATATTTTACTCGATGTACAACATACTTTGTCAGAAAAGCAATTACAGCAGCTTGCTTCCAATGCAGAAATCAGAATCTATCCACTCTCTGATTATCGCTTGGATCACTCCTCACCCTCAAAAGCTCAATTTTTACTAGGCTTTGGAGGCATACCTGTGCATGAAATTGAACCTTCTATCGAAAAGCTAATGCACTGTTGGGCTATACAGAAAAAAAACCAATCAACCTCACATTAAAAGGTTGACTGGTTTTTCTTCGATATTATGATTCTATTAGCTGAATATTATAAAGCTCAAACCATGTATGAATTTGACCCAGATAAGCTAAAAGCTGTGGACCTGCCATTAATTGTCCATACCAAGGAACTTTGAAAGAACTACCACCCGATTCAATGAGCTCTATTAGTTTCTGTCGTTCAAATAATTCATGCAGAATTGAATTTTTGTCTTCCATTATGCCTCTGAGCCATTTTTGAACGCCCGCTGTATAAACTGGATGATACGTTTTAGGATACGGGTTCTTTTTCCGATATAAAACTTCTTCTGGCAATAAATGCTGCATTGCTTTACGAAGTAAACCCTTTTCCATACCGTCTAAATTTTTCATTTCCCAAGGAATATTCCACGTATATTCTACAAGACGATGATCTGCAAACGGCACACGGACTTCAAGACTCGCCCCCATGCTCATACGGTCTTTTCGTTCCAGCAATGTTTGCATAAACCATACCATATTCAAATAAAACATTTCTCGTTGCCTTACTTCTTCAATACTCTCCCCATCAAGATAAGGTACTTCAGCAATTGTCTGTGAATAAGCCTGTTGTGCATATGATTCAACTTTTAATTTCTTACGCCATCGCTCCTGTAACATTGTTGATCTTTCAGACAATGAACGAATCCATGGAAAACCTGTAGTCGTTTCTGTAAACCATGGATAACCACCGAAAATTTCATCTGCACATTCACCTGATAGCGCAACGGTAAAATCCTGTTTAATTTCTCGACAAAACCATAATAACGATGAGTCAACATCTGCCATTCCTGGTGAATCTCTAACGATGACAGATTCTACTAAGCAATCGATTAATTGCTGCTGTGAAATTTCTTCAGCGTGGTGTGTTGTACTAAAGGTATCTGTCATTTTTTGAATCCAATACGTGTCCGTGGATGTTTGAAAAGCATGTGGATTAAAAAAACGTTCATTATCCTCGTAGTCTATAGAGTACGTATGAAGTTTGCCTTTATTTTGTTGCTCAAACATGGTAGCGGCAATTCCCGTAATAATACTGGAATCTAATCCTCCTGAGAGAAATGTACAGATTGGTACGTCTGAAACAAGCTGTCGTTTTATAGCATCCGTAAGTAAAAAACGGACATGATCGATTGTCTCCTCTAATGATTCTTCATGATGTTTACTCTGTAACTGCCAATACTGCCAAACTCGTATACCCTCTCTAGAGAAACGCATTGCATACCCTGGACGTAACTCATTAATATTGTGAAAAGGTGACTTTCCGGGCGTTCTAGACGGTCCTACAGCCATGATATTTGCTAGCCCTTCCGTATTAACGGTTGTTTTAATGAATGGATGAGCTAATAATGCTTTCACTTCGGATGCAAAAAGTAAACCGCCTTGTTGTTCTGTGTAAAATAAAGGCTTTACACCTAATCGGTCTCGGCATAAAAACAGAGATTGTGATTGTTCATCCCATACACCAAAAGCAAAAATTCCATTTAAAAAATCAACACACTGCTCTTTCCATTCAATATAAGCAGTTAATAGTACTTCCGTATCTGAATGTGTTGTAAACAGATGCCCTCTTTGTTGCAGCTCTTTCCTTAATTCTTCTGTATTATAAAGCTCGCCATTATATGTAATGACATAGTTTGCACCATCATGTACTTTTTTCATCGGTTGCTTCCCACCGATTAAATCTATGACGGCTAGCCGACGATGGCCAAATGCAATATGCTCACTACACCAAATATTTTCATCATCTGGCCCTCGTTTATTTAACGTTTGCGTCATTAATTTTAGAATGTCATTAGTTGTTCTTAAATCCTTTTGAAAGCTAGCCCATCCTGTAATGCCACACATTTAGCCACATCCTTTCGCCTAATAGCGTATGCAGGAAAGCGTAAAAATGTGAAAAGAACACGTGATGTTTTAAAAACATCCACATGTTCTTTATATTAATAATTAAAATAAGCCACCAACAAAGTCAGTAATGCCACTCCATAAGTTTCCGAAGAAGCTACCAATACCTTGGAAGAATAATGAGATACCACCAGCACGCTCCACAGCCTCTGTTGTAACAACATCGGCTTTAAGGCCCTTACCGTCAATAAAACCGTAATCTGTGCCCTCTGAGCGCTCAATAACTACCTTCCCGACAACTGTATCCTTCTTAACCTCTGCTTCAAGACTCTTTTTATCTAATACTAGTTTAGGTTTATATAAATCTTTCTCAGATGACTTGACCATAAATGAAACTGGTTCTTTAACAGCAATCGCTACTTTGTTTTCTTTACCTTTCGTAACCTTTACTGTTTCTTCATCTTTAAACTTATAGTTAGCTGGAATAATTTCTTGTTTCGAGAATTGTGAGAAACCATAGTTAAGCAATTTAGCTGTTTCATCGAAGCGTGCTTTTCTTGAGCCCTGTCCTTTTGTATCTACAGCTTTCATAACAACAGAAATTAAACGTGTACCATTGCGCTCTGCTGTACCTGTAAAGCAATGTCCAGCAAAGTCTGTTGTACCTGTTTTTAATCCGTCAACGCCTTCATATTGGAACACCAATCCCGGCAACATAAAGTTCCAGTTTTCCATGTTAATTGCATCTTTTGTACCTTCACGGAACGTCTTTTTTGCAATTTTAGACGTTTTTAATACATCCGGATGATCTTTTAGTAAATGATATGCTAATTTAGCTACAGATTTAGCAGGCATTACGTTTTCATCACTTGGTCCAGTACCAGCTGGCTGCATACCAAATAAATCTGCATTATTAAGACCAGTAGAGTTTACGAATTTATAGCCTTTAAGACCAAGCTCTTCGGCTTTTTTATTCATTAGCTTTATAAACTCAGTTTCAGTACCTGCAACTGTTTCTGCTATCGCCACTGTTGCAGCGTTTGCAGAGTAAATAGCCATAGCTTCATATAATTCGCGAATAGTGTAAGTTCCATCTCTACGCAATGGTACATTACTTAACGCACGGTTTTGGGACAATTTATACGTATAATCAGTTACGTGATATTCTTGATCCCATTTAACTGTACCTGCATCAATTGCATCCAATAACAGGTATTCAGTCATCATTTTTGTCATACTCGCAATACCTAGTGCAGTATCAGCATTTTGTTCATATAAAATTTTTCCTGAATCTGCGTCAATTAAAATCGCAGCATCCACATGTAGTCCTAAATCTGATTCTGCATGTGCCTTCGCAGGAATACCTGCTAAAACACTAAATAACAAAACAGGAATTAGGAGTAAGCGAATGACAGTGTTTATTGTCTTTTTCACCCTAAAGCCCTCCAAAAAATAATCTTGTCCTCGACATTTTATCATATATAGTAATGTCCGTGCGCACTCTCTATCATAAAAAAATGCTCTCGTGTCATCTTTGTAGACGATTCGAGAGCATAAAAGTTGCTAGTAATATATTACATCGAATAGTTTGGTGATTCTTTTGTGATTTGTACATCATGTGGATGTGATTCACGTAGACCTGCACCTGTCATACGAACAAATTGAGCATTTTCACGTAAGAACTCAAGGTTAGCTGAACCGCAATAGCCCATACCTGCACGAATACCACCGATTAATTGATAAATTGTATCTGCTAGTGGTCCTTTGTATGGAAGGCGACCTTCAATACCCTCTGGTACTAATTTTTTAGCATCCTCTTGGAAGTATCGATCTTTTGAACCTTTTTCCATAGCGCCAATTGAACCCATACCACGGTAAACCTTAAAGCGACGACCTTGGAAGATTTCAGTTTCACCAGGAGATTCAGAAGTACCTGCAAGAAGTGAACCAAGCATTACAACGTTACCACCAGCTGCTAGAGCTTTAACGATGTCTCCTGAGTATTTAATGCCTCCATCAGCAATAATTGCTTTACCAAGCTCACGTGCTACTGTCGCACAATCGTAAACAGCTGTAATTTGTGGTACACCAACACCTGCTACGACACGAGTCGTACAAATAGATCCTGGACCAATACCAACTTTTACTACATCTGCTCCAGCTTCAAATAATGAACGTGCACCTTCAGCAGTTGCCACGTTACCAGCGATTATTTCAAGCTCTGGATAAGATTCACGGATAGAGCGAATTGTTTGTAATACACCCTCAGAATGACCGTGAGCTGTATCGATTACTACGATGTCTACTTGTGCTTCAACAAGCTTTTCAATACGTATCATCGTATCTTTTGACACACCAACTGCTGCCCCTACTAATAAACGACCATGTACGTCTTTAGCAGCGTTAGGGAACTCAATTACCTTCTCAATATCCTTAATTGTAATTAATCCAGTTAATTTACCTTCTTCATCTACAATTGGTAACTTTTCGATTTTATATTGTTGAAGAATCTTTTCAGCATCCTCTAGAGTCGTTCCAACAGGAGCTGTAATTAAATCTTCTTTTGTCATAACTTCTTCAATTTTTAAAGAATAGTCAGAAATGAAACGTAAGTCGCGGTTTGTAATGATCCCTACTAGCTTTTGGTTTTCCATACTATCAACAATTGGTACACCAGAAATACGGTATTTACCCATTAAATGCTCAGCATCGAAAACTTGGTGAGTCGGAGTTAAGAAGAATGGGTTAGTAATAACGCCATTTTCAGAACGTTTTACTTTTTCTACTTGTTCAGCTTGCTCATCAATTGACATGTTCTTATGGATAATACCGATACCACCTTGACGTGCCATAGCAATTGCCATTTTAGACTCTGTAACTGTATCCATGCCTGCGCTAATCATTGGAATATTTAATTTAATCTTCGGTGTTAGTTGAACTGATAAATCAACATCTTTCGGTAATACTTCTGAATGCGCTGGTACTAATAATACATCATCAAAAGTTAAACCTTCTTTGGCAAATTTAGTTTCCCACATTTTCGTAACGTCCTCCTATAGTTTAAAGAATATTAATTGTAAGATTAACAACGTGCTAAGCTACTGTCAAGAAACTTATAAAAGAAAGACAATTCAGATTTTTCGATGTGGTAACTCTGATAGTCTTTTCGCCCTTTTTTACTATGAAAAATATAGGCTTTTTTAATTTCTTCTACATTTAGAATAGATAATAGTTAAGCTCTGTCTTATTTTAGGCAAGTTTTGCTGAATTATTGATAAATTATTAAGGTTTTTTATAAAAAAACAAACAGTCAGCACGCAGCTGACTGTTTACATTGCCTAGCGACGTCCTACTCTCACAGGGGGAAGCCCCCAACTACCATCGGCGCTAAAGAGCTTAACTTCCGTGTTCGGTATG
>NZ_JAQZSD010000069.1:0-21118 GCF_028674935.1 Lysinibacillus sp. CNPSo 3705
GTACGCTCCGATAGTTGTTTTTCTTATTATAAACTTAAAAACAAAAAGACCCTATAAGATGACCTTTTTAAAGTGTCTATCCTATAGGGTACATTTTACATTTGCTTCGACCTTTTTTATAACAGAGTTATTAATTTTCCCATTTAATAAACTAATCATTTAATCCTTTACCATCAAGGATGTGTTGCGTGTATTTTTCAATTCTGGACACGCGAGTTTTGGATTGTTTAGGTTGTGAGAAATGTAGAATGTATGCTCTTTGTCGTCCTGGCGTCAATTTTTCAAAAGCCGTTTTTAAGATAGGCATTTCATTGAATTTATGGTGAAGTTCTTCAGGAATTATGTATTCCTTATGCTCTTTCATAGGCACTTCTAAACCTGCTTTTTCAACTTCGATGGCTTCAAGAATATAATCTTTTATAATTGTTTCCATGCCAACTATTTCTTGAACGTTGGTGAAACGAATTTGGCGCGCCGCCTGTACATTTTCAGTCTGTTGAATTAGAATCCCATGAGCATCCTTTAACAAGGCTCCTTTATGAAACAGAAGCGCACAATAATCTTTAAAACCATGTATTAACACGATGTTTTTTTTCCCAAGCGTATAACAAGGATGCATCCATTTAAATTCTTCAGTCAATTCACAATCCAGAACGATATTTCTCAACGCCGAATATTCTTCCTGCCACTTTTTGGCTTTACCTAAAAATTCATCAACCTTTGGATTCATTTTGCTACTTGTCATCAACGAACACCCCTCTACGATTTTTTAATCGGCTGATATTCTCTAATCGATTTATCATAAAACATTAACTAGTGTCATGTCTAGTTAAAAGAAGGGGACTAATAGCGCTCATTTACAAAAGAATATTGATGAGTTGAAAAAGCGTTTGATACATGTAGCTTCAATCTTTTTTGTATTTTTTTATTGTAAAACATTATACTTTTGGTAAAAAATTAATTCATCACCAAAATTTTCGGACGACTTTTGTTAAAACGTCTACTATATAAATAGTTGATCTTAGTTCCGACTGGGCGACTCCTCGGGGATCAGCAATAGAGGAACCAAGCCTAAAAGCATCACATCCTGTCATAACACCTTCGTAACCAACATCGTGTTGGTCAGAGAACCTGCAGCGTAGCGGATGTTTTCTGTAGCGAAAGCAACAAAGCACTCAGTCTGAACGGAAATCAACCACACGTTTTGGTGATGATATGAAATATTAGGATATATTAGTATATAATGTTTATTGGAGTGTGTTATTTAAAATAAAGCTAAGTAGGAGGAGAATCATGAAAAAATTTTTTATGGTGTTACTAGTAGCATTTGTTTTTGCAGTAATACATCCAACAAAATCGGAAGCGAAAGTGATGTATGATGGAGCAGAGGTTGTAAAAGACCAAACCGGAAAAATGACCTTTAAAAAAGACATCAAGGTATACAAGAAAAATCCAAATGGTACGTTTGATTCGTTAGTGGTCAAGCGAAATAATTTCTTTAGAACGTATGATATTGAAAAATATGATGGCAAAACATTTTACCAGATGGGGCAATATCGGGTACAAGCAACGGATTTGGTAGTTTTCAAAGAAGTACCAATAAAAATTCGTTCATCTTTCTATAACAATCCAACTTATATCTTTATTAATCATGATAGTAATACCGCAACTTACGGAATGTGGTTCAATGAAAGAACCAACCCTGGTTTTTCTTTTACAAACAATGGACAAATAATTTCTTATTGCGGTCCGAATGATGTTAGTTCTAAAGAGTGTATACAGTATCCTGGTACAGATCTTAAAATCTCTGAGTCGAAAAGAAGCGAAAAAGGCGTGCGTTTTGAGCTAACAAAAGATACAGATTTTAAACTCGATCCAATTAAAGGATCTGCAACGATAAGTACATTGAAAAAGGGAAGTATTTTATTTTCAGAAGGTCTAGAAATTAATGGTTATCTAAATGTAACTTGGAAAAAAGATGACAACAACGAATCCACACATTGGATTCCAGTGAATTTATTAAAACCAGTTGGAGAGAAGTAATTAGGAATTTACAAAGCTCTCTTAAGCGCTGCTCTATCTAGTTTTTATGTTAATTGTAAATAAAGGTACCCTCTAAGAAAGACTTTTTTAGTGTCTATCTTAGAGGGTACTTTTATAGTGCTTCATTTAGCTGTATTTGTAGGGTATAAAGTAGGGCTATTTAAAGAATAAGTCGCTAAGTCATTATCTATGGAGGACAAGCATGTAGAGAACGTCCAGTACTGTTTTAAAACTGGCTAAGTGAGACCAAATATAGAAAATTGGCTAGAATTTCAAATAGAAAAGTAATCCAAATCGATATAGTGTGATTTATTATTAATTTAAAGGAATGGTAGGAAGAAAGGAATGAAGATTATTGATCTTTAAAGAAATTCAAGATTTGCTTGATGATCTCAATTCGTTTGCCAGACAGATTGCAAATGTAAGATTATCAAATTTATTATTTGATGTATATGAATTTAGAGATGAATATGTAATGCAAGTAGATTTAATATTTGCGGAAAAAAGTCAATTTGATAATATTCAAGAGGCATTTTCTGCAATATTTAAAAAAGAATTGTTCGATGGAGAGGAATGGGATATCAATGATGAACCAAATTCTTCTGATGAACAATGGATAACAATGCTTGAAAAATGGGTTAATACTTATTACCCCAAAGAAAATATTTGTATTGAATCAATGAATACAGATGATTTTTTAGGTAGATTTAAAAATGAGTTATCTTATCTTAATGCGCCAGAATCAATTATTAAAAAGCTTTTAACTAGATTGAATCATATTGAAATTATTCAAGTAAAAAAAGGACATGTGTATGATTGAACTGCACCCCAATTGTTAGACACATCTAACAATTGGAGGTGCAGTTTTTCTATGGCTAAATATACTGTAGAAGATAAATTACAAGCAGTTGAGCGTTACTTAAATGGAAATGAAAGTGCTAATAAAATAGCTAAATCTTTGGGGACTGATAAACAGGCAATTTTTAAATGGGTTAAGCAATATGAATACAATGGTGCGGAAGCTTTTATTAAGCCATATACAAATTACACACTAACGTTAAAAATGGATGTACTAAATTTTATGATTGAAAACGGTACGTCCTTAAACGAAACGGCAGCAATTTTAAAATACCTGCCCCTTCAACAATTAGTGTTTGGAGAAAGCAATTTGAAACTCTAGGATTAGATGCCCTTCAATCAAAGAAAAAATATTGAGCCTGTCGGAGTTAAATGGCGTGTTAAGACAGGAACATTTACGGGAATGAATGCAGCACAAGCAGGAGCAAATAAATTAAAACAGCTAAGTTAGCCCAAGTAACAAATATTGTTGCAGAATGATTTAAAGCCTAGGTACTCAAATTAATTTTGAGCCTTGGTATTTTTGGTTTAAATTTAAAGCTGAAATTGACATTTTTGTGAAGAATATTATTTTAGAGAACAATCAAATCTAAACGAAGATTTCAAGTGTTTAAACAAAAAATTTACCAAAAGAATACTTTTGTATTATAAAAGAATCATAGGAGCGCCTAAAAGTGGCGGTATATGTGGCGTGAATTGGCGGCATTATAAATGGTTAATAGAACACCGCAAAAAAATAACGGTAGGAACGCCAAATATTGGCGTTAAATTACCATTGAATTGGTATTAATGGGAATGATAGGATGTATGTACTCGAGGAAAATATTTGCTATAGCAAACAGTAAGTATAAATAAAATGGAGGCGATCATCTTGAAACTAATTAAAAAATCAAATATGAAGCTAACAATTGTGGTAACAATGATAATAAGTTTATTTATTCTTCCGTTTGGATCAACAGCAATGGCTACTGAAGATTTTGAACAAAAGGGGACAATTATTGCGGAATCTGTTTATTACAATACACTAACAAAAAAATACGAATTTGATACTGAATTTGCTTTAAGTAATGGTTTGACAACGAACGAGGTAAACAATGCTGAAGCCTATTTTGAAAGTTTATCAGTGACTGAAGTAGAGCAGATGAATAATGAGATTGGTTTTGACGAAAGCTTAGAAATGCAAAATAGTGAAATAACACCTAGTTTCATTCCTGCAATTCCTGCAATTTTAATTCCTATCGCAAAATATTTGATAGGAACGGCAGGTGCAGTTATTATTTATCATGTAATTACTTATGGTATTATTAAAGCGTGCAAAAATTTAAAAGGTGAATATTGGTTCTTTACAGATTTTTGTGAAACAAATGGATGGCTTTAATAGAAAATAATAACTGAGGAGGGTTTACTTATGAAATTTTTAGATAGTAATTTTTTTATTTTTATTTTGGCTTTTGTAATTGCTATTGCGTTTGTCAACCCACCTGTAATGTATGATTTTAAAAGTATAATTTATTTTTCTATTTATTTAATGATTTTAATTTCAGCTGGATTTGTTACATTAAAGTTTTTATTTAAGATGTTTGATTTGGCTGTTTTGAAATTTAGTAAGAACTGAAAATTCCGTTTTACATGTCTATAAGTGAGAAGTCAACTCGTTAATGGGTTGACTTTTTTTGGTTTTATATATCTATATGCTTAAATGCACTGTTCCAAGCAATATTTTTTTATGTAAGTAGCTATTCAATGACCAACAAAAAAAGATTGAAGCAAGAAGCCCCAATCTTTTTTACTCACACATTCTTGTACACACGCTCGCCGTATTTTAATAGCCCCAATCTAGCCCCAAATAGTAATATACATCAACTTGCTAAATGCATAATGGAGCTATTAAATAAAAACGTTGATATATCAATGTTTCGAGGGTCCTTTGTGATTAACTTGCAAAACCGTCACTTTACATTTGGATAAATCATCGTTGCAGGGTCCACATATTCATCGAACTGTTCCTCTGTTAGTAAACCAGATGCAATCGCGGCTTCTTTTAATGTTGTGCCTTCTTTATGGGCTTTCTTCGCAATTTTAGCCGCATTTTCATAACCGATATAAGGGTTTAATGCAGTTACAAGCATTAGTGAATTTTGTAAATTATGGTTAAGTACTTCTGTATTTGGCTCGATACCGACAGCGCAATGATCATTAAATGATTTCATTGTGTCTGCTAGTAGACGGGTTGATTGTAAAAAATTATAGATAATGACTGGTTTGAAGACATTTAGCTCAAAGTTACCTTGGGAAGCGGCAAAGGCAATTGTTGCATCATTACCAACAACTTGTGTAACAACCATGGTCATCGCTTCGCTTTGAGTTGGATTTACTTTACCAGGCATAATAGATGAGCCTGGCTCGTTTTCTGGAATCGTAATTTCACCAATACCAGAACGAGGACCACTCGCTAACCAACGAACATCATTGGCAATTTTCATTAAGTCAGCTGCAAGAGCCTTTAATGCGCCATGTGCGACAACAGCTTCATCATGACTCGTCAGTGCATGGAATTTATTTGCAGCCGAAGTAAAATGTTTTCCTGTTAATTGACTTATTTCCGCTGCTACACGCTCACCAAATTCGGGATGTGCGTTAATACCCGTACCAACTGCTGTTCCACCAATCGCTAATTCCTTCATATATTCAGTATTTTGGACAATCATTTGCTCAGATTTAGCAAGCATTGCTACCCAGCCACTAATTTCTTGACCTAAAGTTAAAGGTGTAGCGTCTTGTAAATGTGTACGACCAATTTTAATAATATCTTTAAATTTTTCTGCTTTGTTATCAAGCGTTTCTTTTAGTAAGCGTAGTCGCGGCAGTAAATAATCTTCAACTTTTAACACTGCAGCAATATGCAAAGCCGTTGGGAAGGTATCGTTTGAGCTTTGAGATTTATTGACATCATCGTTTGGATGGATGCGTTCAGCCTCGCCAACATTTTGTAAAAGTTGGTTTGCACGGTGAGCAATTACCTCATTGACATTCATATTTGACTGTGTACCACTACCAGTTTGCCAAACTACAAGAGGGAATTGATCGTCCCATTGACCCTTTAAAATTTCGTCTGCTGCTTGCACAATCGCATGTGCTTTTATATCTGAAAGCTTACCTAATTTATTATTGGCTATCGCAGCACTTTTCTTTAAAATGGCCATTGCTTGAACTAGCTCAATAGGCATTTGTTCTGTTCCGATTTGGAAATTTTCTTTACTGCGCTGCGTTTGAGCACCCCAAATTTTATCTGCAGGTACTTTAATTTCACCCATAGTGTCTTTTTCAATACGATAATCCATGTAAAACAGCTCCTTTATTTATGTAAATCTCTCCAATTAAGTAAACATTCGACGGAGAATTAAACTTCTTTCAACGGGTATCAAACAGCTGTTGATAGAAGTTAAAAAAAGATATTCTTAGTCTGATGTAAGAATATCCGTTTGATACATGCTTATTTCAAAAAAATAGGGGGATGCTGAACTAAGCATTTCGGAGTAAGAAATAATCTATTGATAATGATAATTGTTATCAATTAAAAAGTCAAATGCTTTTCTTGAAGACAGTTTTATTGTTGAGAATAATTCGCAGTGGATTTTTCTCTTATAGTTCGATTCCCGCTTTTTTAAAGTTAAAACGCTATCATTAAATGATAGCGTCGGAAGGTGAATAGGGAAGAGCTATCTCTTTTTCTTGCCAATTTCTTTTAATGGTTGTTTTTTAGCTATTTTTTCAAAAATGATACTTACTTGATAGTTGTTGTCGTCTATTTGAACAATTTGAACAACTTTAGCTTTACGTCCTTTAATTTTAATGTTCTCTTCGACAGTAGGTAAATTTACGAGCAGCTGACTTAAAACGGACGTCTTGTTTTCATAGAAATGAGTTACAAACATAATCCTTCTCCTTATAAATGTTTTATTAAGCTTAGAAAAAAACCTTCCTTTATTATTGCTTGTATGTAATGTAAAAGAGACAGGGGTTTATGAGGATAATGAGCAAGGGGAAGGTTTTACTCAATGTATGATAAGAGCTAAAAATCTAGAACATTTTTAATTGGGGTAGAGCATAGAGAAAAGATTTTAATCCTGAAGATTGAAATGGATATTAAGATCACTAAATTTTTAATTATATTCAGAATTATTTATATTTTACCAATTTTTAAAATTTTATCTTTATTTTTCCTTTAATTTCTATTAAACTATAAATAGACTTAAACCAAAGGGAGGAATAAAATGAAAAAAATTACTATTAGGTTGTTCTTTATGCTTATCTTTTTATTAGTGCCAATGAATGTTTTTGCAGATGAGTCTTTAGGTGAATTTTCATTTGATCCAAGTAAAATGTCACATCCTTATGACATGGTAAACTCGAAAGGTGAAATCATTAAATATGAGGAGTTTAATGTTAGCAATTCGTCATTACTTAATGAAATACCAAGTGTTCAAGGTTCGGGAGAAATTTCGCCCATCCAGATTGATTCAATAATGGAAGGTCACTCGTTTATCGATATTACACCACCACCAGTTGTTATTAATGATTCTACTGCTAGAGGACCATTACAAATATCACCACGCATTGTCATCGGTGACGATAGTAGAAAAAAAGTAGAGAATACTAAAGAATTGCCATATAGTGCAATTACGTATATCGAAATAAATTGGCCTGATGGAAAAGGTGGTTCTTGTACAGGTTCTTTAGTTGGCAAAAATAAAGTTTTAACAAATGGACATTGTGTAATAAACCCAGAAACAAAAGAAACTATAACTAGTGCAAAGGTTTACCCTGGCGTAAGTAATAGTGTTGGATTATTTGGTTCTTATAAAGTTAATGATTATTATGTAGCTGCTAATTGGGCTTCAACTGGTTCGAGCTCTGAAGACTTCGCTATCCTTGTTTTGGATGTATCAAAAGACAATAAACAGGCTGGAGATGTTGCAGGAACTCTTGGAATCAAACAGGTGAATAATCTTCTTAATCAAAATATCGGTATTTATGGTTATCCGGGAGATTTAATGCAGGCTAATGGTGAAATTTCTCAATTTGGTACGAGAGGAAATATTACTAGAGAGGATGCTTCTGTAGCCTTTTATACAATTGATACTGCACCAGGACAATCGGGTTCAGCATTAATAAACACTGATAATCAAATTATAGGCGTTCATAGAGGTTCATTTGTTATTAATGGGAACCCGATGAATGGAGGACCTAAGATGAACTCTTATATGTTTAATTTTATTTCCAAAGCTTTAGAGTAAAACTACTAACTAATGTAGACAAACTGAGAATTTCGGTTTGTCTATTTTTTTGACGCTAAAAAAATAAGAGCTGACTGAATTGAGCATCCCAAAACATAAGGTGGTATATCTTTTTGGTAGACATTCTTTAAGGATAAAAAAATAGGGGGTTGTAATAAAGACATAAACGGAATGTAAGGGAAATTATTTTCGAAATTAACAGATTATGTTTAATATTAGCTGTAACGAGAAAAATAGCAGTTCAAAATGGAAGTCAGTCTGATTATGCTAGTTCATTATTTTTTGTAAATCGCTATATTATGGCATAATTTTATTATTTTTTATTGCAACTTTCGACATATTTTTTTATTTATTTCTCGGGAAATATTTCACGGATATTGTAGTTACAACGGTATTTTTAATGCTCATAATATAATTTTTGTACTTAGGAATTAGGTAGTGTTATAAGTCAATTTCAATGATGAGTTTATGATTTGTACTAATGTTTTGACTTTTCGGCGTTGATTTCCTTTATAGCTATGCGTGGCTTATGTTTGGCAAAAAGCGTAGGCACGTTATAATAGTAGTAAGGGAGGAAACGAAATGTATTTAAAATCATGTAAGGTATTACAGGGAGAAATTGCAGTGAAAGATCAATATCCCTTTAATATACCAAGTTTGCAGGATTTACAGGAACTAGAGTTTCCTACGAACGTTACCTTCTTTGTAGGGGAAAATGGCTCTGGGAAATCAACCCTATTGGAGGCTATAGCTGATCGCTGTGATTTTAATACAGCGGGGGGCGGCCGTCAAAATATATATGAAGTACATAAAGCGGAATCTGCACTTGGAGAATTCCTCCGTTTATCATGGTGGCCAAAGGTTTCAAATGGCTTTTTCCTACGTTCGGAAACGTTTTATCAATTTGCGAGTCATATTGATTTGTTGGATAATCATCCAAATAAGTATGCCGCTTTTGGTGGTAAGTCGTTACATCATCAATCACATGGGGAGTCCTTTCTTTCGCTGTTTATGAATCGCTTTAAAGGGAAGGCCATTTATTTATTAGATGAGCCTGAAGCGGCGTTGTCACCAACGAGACAGCTGAGTCTCCTCAAAATTATCAAAGATTTAGAGCATGAGGCACAATTTATTATCGCCACACATTCACCTATTTTACTTGGCTATCCAAATGCTACAATTTATAGTTTTGATAATGGGGAGATTGAAGCTATTCGTTATGAGGATACTATACATTACATTGTTACGAAGCGTTTTTTAAATGCACCGGAAACCATTTTTTCAGAGTTATTTGATGAGGAGAGAGAATCATGAATCAACGTAAAGGCTTAGTTATGCGAGAAATTCGGTTAGATGAAATGGCACAGTTTATAGATTTGCTTAATTATGTTTTTCAAATGTCCATGTCCATTCATAAAGATCGTCGCTTTGTGAATGCCAAAAGTAAGCAATTTAATGAAGGACATGCAATTGGTTGGTTCGATGGCTCACATCTTGTATCTCAAATTTTATGCCTACCTTTTGAGGTAAACGTTCATGGTAGGATTTATGAAATGGGAGGCATCACTGCTGTCGGAACGTACCCTGAATATTCTGGGCATGGTTTGATGGAAAGCCTTATTATTGAGACCCTAGAGCGGATGCGAAACGAAGGACAATGCATATCCTATTTATTCCCATATTCTATCCCTTATTACCGAAAAAGGGGTTGGGAAATTATGAGTGATATTGTGGAATTTCAAATCAAAGATACGCAGCTTCCTCGCTACGGTGGCCTAAATGGAAAAATCCGTCGTGTCGATCCGAAACATGAAGACGTTGTGACTATTTATGCGCATTATTCAAAGAAAACGCACGGTGTCATGGTTCGTAATAGTATCGCATGGAATGAAAAGTTTCAGGAAGATTTTTGGGAGGAAAAATTTATCGATAGTGATGTCAACCTCCAGGCAGCGGTTTATTATGATGAGGATGATATACCACAGGGTTATATGTTTTACCGTATTATGGAAGAAAATTTTTACATCGACGAAATTGTCTATTTGCAGGAAGAAGCGCGTAAAGGTTTATGGAATTTTGTCTCAGCACATAACTCAATGATTTACAACGTCTATGGTAAAACAACAGGCAATGAAGCCGTTGCCTTTCTGTTAGAGGATAGTGAAATTATTCAGAAGGTATCCCCTTATTTTATGGCACGAATTGTTGACGTAAAAGAATTTCTGTTACGCTACCCATTCACGGGGAATGATTTTCAGCTTAGACTAGCTGTTCGTGATCGCATTGTTGCATGGAATAATGGTACATTTGTTATAACGAAGCAAGACGGAAAAGTTGCAGTTGAAAAGGTAAGTGAGACACAGTCAGAAAATGCTATTCAACTAACAGTTCAAACACTTGCCACGATGCTACTAGGCTATAAACGACCGAGTTATTTAGAAAAAATTGAGCGTTTACAAGGCAATGCCATTGAAATTGCACTACTAGAGACTGTACTACCAGTAGGCATTCCAACGTTTATTGATTATTTTTAAAAAATTTTTGGGGGATTTGTGCAGAGACAGCTGTACAAATTCCTTTTTTATTGGTTCAAAAGAAAACGAATCGGGTCAACGTAAGAACTGCTCAGCTCCAAGAGAAAACCGCAATCTGCACCCAAAGACTCACTAGGGATAAAAACTATTGGACAAGAAGAGTGGAACATGTTGAATGTGCTGATAAAAACATATGATGATCGAGATAAAGAGTAGCCATAACCCATGCAGTTATGGCGTATTATTCCGTAATCCAAGCTTTTCTTAGCAGTTTTACACCGAGAATGATATCCTCCATTTCTAATTTACTAAAGCCTAATTGTATAATAGGTATAGAGCTTGGCTGTTGTAGAAAATATGGGCTAGTTGGGTAGACCTTGACTCCGTATTGTTGTGCATTTTGAATGAGCTGCTCTTCTGAACATTGAGTTTGCACCTTCACTAATATATAAAGCCCAGATTGTTCTCCAAGTATCGTAATTTTTTCTCCGAACTGTTTGTTAAGCTCCTCTACAAGAGTATTTATTTTATGTTTATAGGTTATACGCATTCTTTTAATATGCCGTGTCCATTCACCTTGTTCCATGAATTTTCCCATTGTTAATTGATGTAAGGACGAGGCGTTATGTTCAAAATAAGCAAAGCGTTCTTTATATGGCTGTATAAGTGATTGCGGTAGTACCATATAGCTTAAACGAATAGCTGGTAAAAATGATTTTGAAAATGTCCCCATATAAATCACACGTGACTTGTCGAGTGAGGCAAGAGCAGGAAATGGCTGTTGCGTATAACGAAATTCACTATCATAATCATCCTCAAGTATATAACCATCAACTTTTTTAGCCCACTGAATTAAAGCTTGACGCTGCTGAATGCTCATGGAAACGCCGTATGGAAAATGATGAGAAGGTGTGACATAGAGTAAGCGCGAATGTAAATGTTTTAAATGCTCAAGCTTTGCACCTTTTTCCGACACAGGTAAAGTTTCTATTTGAAAGTCATGCAGTTTGAACGCTTCTCGTGCACCGTTGTAGCCAGGGTCTTCTAAAATAACACTTGGGAAATGTTTCTTTAATAGAAAGCCTAGATAAATTAACATTTGTTGCGTGCTACTACCGATAATAATGTCCTCTTCATTTACATGAACGCCACGAGCTTGAAGCAAATAATGTACAAGCTGTTCTTTTAGAAGCTGCTCACCGAAAGGGTCGCCATATTCATAGCATTTTTGTAAAGGTAACACTTGATTAGCCATTTGCCGCCATATTTTTAAAGGGAAATGTTGTTGATCGACAGCTCCAGCCCGAAAATCAATGATGACATCTCCACTGTTAGTTTTAGTTTCTTGACTAAGGCTGGGCCGTTCCTCCTCCTGAAAAAAAACTTTTTCAAATTCATTCACGAAATAGCCCTTTCGTCTTTCACCACGTATGTATCCTTCCGCTACGAGTTGTTCATAGGCAGTTAAAGTTGTATTCCGACTAACATGTAAAGTTTCGGCTAGCCTTCGAATAGAAGGAAGCGAATCATTCGTTGTTAATCTCCGTTGTTCGATTAACCATTTGATTTGTTGATAAATTTGTTTATATTTTGCCTCTTCATCTGTAAATAAGAAAATAAAATCGTCCATAAAGTCCCTCCTTGACATGTTGGAATGTAGAAAACTGTTTCTTTTTAAATGTCAGTTAGTTTTTTATCATAATACAAGAATTACATAGTAAAAGAAATGGGGAGAAACGATTATGGAGATTTGTACAGTTACCTTGGCAACTGTTGGAGAGGTCGTGCCATTATTTAATGCCTATCGAGAATTTTATAGTCAACCATCAGATTTAGCACAGGCTGAGCGGTTTCTAATGGAGCGTTTAAATAAGGAGGAATCGGTAATTTTTTTAGCTTATTTGGATGCGCAGCCAGTTGGTTTTGTCCAGCTATATCCTATTTTTTCATCTGTTGCAATGAAGCAGGCGTATATTCTAAACGATTTATTCGTGGCAGAGCATGCTAGGAAACAAGGTGTAGCACTGGGTCTAATTGAACAGTGTTATTCTTACTGTTTACAGAAAGAAGCGCGTTATATAGCTTTAGAAACAGCGACAGACAACGTTCGCGCTCAAAAATTATATGAGAAGCTCGGGATGAAAGTAGACGATGGAGTATTTCATTATATTAAATATTGGTAAGAGGAGTTTTGAATAATGACTGTAGCAATCAAACAATTAACAACGCAGCAGGAGTGGATGGAAGCATATTACGTTCTCGTGCAGCTTCGTACGGAATTAACAGTAGAAAAATACCTCCAATTATTAAAAGAAATGACCCAAGATGGCTATTTGTTATTTGCTTTATACGAAAATACGAACATTGTGGCTGTCGCCGGATTAAGTTGGAGAGTCAACTTTTACAGTGAACGCCATATTTTTGTCTATGATTTAGTGACAGATGAGAAGTATCGTTCATTAGGTTATGGAGAAATATTATTGCACTATCTTCACAAATGGAGCAAAGAAAATGGCGCGCACTATATTGCTTTAGAGTCTGGTATTCAAAGGACTAGTGCGCATCGTTTTTATGAAGATCGATTAGGATATGAAAAATGGTGCTTTTCTTTTCGAAAAGCATTGTGATCAAAGGAATATGATTTTTTTAAACCTCACACACTAGTGAAAACATGAAGGAGGTTTAACATGAAAGCATCATTCAAAAAACTAATTCTCACGAGCCTGCTTATAATGAGCTTTACACCAATTTGTTATGCAAATAATGTAATTCAACAACATGCAAATGGTGAAGATGGACAGCTTGTTTACCATGTGAAATACGATTATGCTGCTATTTGTAAGGTGCTTGGGATAACGCAAGACGTCTATGATCAATACTGGAAAGAAGGTCTTTCTATTGTCGATATGGCAAAAAAGGAAGGGATAGAACGTCGTGAGATTGAAAGCTATTTTATCACTTTCCACTATCAAGAAATGCAAAAGTGGCGTAAGAAGGGTGCAATGAATGAGCGTCATTATTTTAATTTAGTTTATGATTTAAAAGATGACATTAAAGAATTTATTGAGCGGAATCCAAATAAAGAGTGAAAGCGACTAGAGTTTTTCTAGTCGCTCTTTAAATGTTTGTTTACTGAATAACATTTAATATTTATTTATAATGATTGATTATTTAACGATTATCATTGAAAATATCTTGATATCAACTCTGCTGTTTAATATGCTTAACATGAAGAAGGACGCAATATAGGGACCTACGAAGTTTCCACATCAAGCGGCGGAAAAGCAGGAGTTAGCGACGCAATTCAAGCATTAAGCGGCGGAAAAGCAGATGTTGCCGGCAAACTTCAACCATCAACTAGCGGTTTCCGGAAAACAGCTTACCATCACTTGTCATTCTTCGTGTAAATATTTTGAACAGGGGGAAAATTATGGTTTTGGAAAGTGTAATAAGCGCGATTTTTCAAGTCATTTTATTTTCAGTTATACCGTTTATTTGGTGGTTTTTCTCAGCAAGAAAGCAACAATCATTTTTAAGATGGATCGGCCTCAAAAAGCTTGTCATTGAAAATAAAGGGAAATATTTTATATGGGTTTTATTCATTATTGTTTTATTAACCTTACCACTCACTATAATTACGTATCTTTACTTAGACAGTTCAATTTTAGCGTCCAATCGTTTTACAGGACTTGGTTTTTCAGCGCTCATACCAGCCTTTTTCTATGCTATTGTACAAACTGGGTTTTCAGAGGAGCTGCTGTTCCGTGGCTTTTTACTGAAACGATTCATGCATAGGTTTGGTTTTCAAATAGGAAATATCGTACAAAGTTTACTATTTGGCATTTTACATGGATTGATGATATTTTCTTTTATTCCTTTTGGAGTCGTCGTATTAGTTGTTATGTCAGCCGCTTTTGCAGGTTATTTATTGGGATGGATCAATGAGAGAAAGTCTAATGGCTCCATCCTAACAAGCTGGTGCATACATGGCATTAGTAATCTGATTGCCTCTTTCATGGCAATGTTCAATGTGCTCTAAATACCTAGCTTATTTGCATTTCATCCTATTCGATTGCATAATAAAGATTGAAGTACAGTTTAACGAGCAGGTAGTAAAAGGTTGCTTGCTTGTAGGTTTTATATTAACTTTCTCAGCAGCTGGAATCTCCGGATCGGAAAGGGAGTTTTTTGTGCAAGTACAAAGCGGGTTCAGGACGCGAATATCACCGTAATAATAGCATTTACGACTTTTTTGTCGTCTCACTTGCTATACTATTATTAGGTATTATAGGAGTAGTGTTATTCAAAAGACGAAAAAAGAAGGGACGAGCATAAATGACGGAATGGCCAAAGGGAGTAGCGAAACCTGCTATACGTGCATTGAATGCGGCAGGCTATACAAAATTAGAGCAATTGGAAAAGGTTGATTTATCAGAGTTGAAAAATTTACATGGAATGGGACCGAAAGCGCTAGCGGCCATTGAAACAGCACTGAATGAAAGTAGGAAGCACAGTGAATAAACTAACGTTATTTTTACTGTTAATGGTGATCTATTATATTTTGGTTGTTTTCGTGATTAGCAAGTTATTTATTATTCCTCTCATGAAGTTTATGGCGCTTGTATTCTTCCTTGGAGCTGGCTTTATTTTTTCTCGAAAAATGCGGAGGAAACTACAGTAGGAGGAATTATGAGAATTACAAAACTAGTCATATTTTATTTGTTCATATTTATTTTAACAATAGTACTATCACTAGCAGGCGTGCATCTATCCATTACAATCTGCATTATTGCCCTTACAGTGATGGCAATGCTTTATAGACATATACATATTTTATTTAGGACAAATAATATGAAGATGGTAGATAAATTAGTAAAAGATCGTAAAAAAGATCCGTTTTTTGCCTATCCTTACACGCTTGCTTATGGGACTAGGGAAGAGCAGCTTCACTCATTAGAAACAGCCATCGTAAAATATAAGCAGCCAGCAATGAAGTATAACTATAAATTTCTGATGGCGATCATGAAAGAGAATTTAGAGGAAGCAAAGGATGCGGCCGATAAAATAAAAAAAGAGCCATTAACTAGCTATGCAAAATGTTATATCGCAGCACTTGAAGAACGAACAACTGACATGCGCAGCGATCAGCTTACAAAGCCGTGGATGCAGCCGGCAATTGAAGCGGTTTATGCATACAAAAAGAACAATGAAACAGCCCTTCATCAGCATGCCCAGGAAAGCATTGAAATGGCTCGCGGTGTACAAAAATATGTGTTAATACATGCATTTGAAAAAATGAAAACTGATCTGTAAAAAAATTAGGCTACTTGATGCTATATGGTGTCAGGTAGCCTATTTTTTAATTAAGTAAATTACACTTTTACATACAAATCTTCTTTATTCATTCGTCTAATAAAGTAAGAGAGGTGAGAAGATGGAGTTTGAAGAGCTTTATGAACAATATTTTCAATGCATATATCAATTTATTTACTATATGGTCTCGGATCCAGTTTTAGCGGAGGATTTAACACAGGAAACCTTTATCCGTGTTTATAAAGGACAGTTTAGAAATGAGGCTGCTATGGGCACTTATATAAGGAGAATAGCACGAAACCTTGTCTATGACACCTATAGAAAAAAAGCACTTATAAAATGGTTACCATTTCAAAGAGAACATGAAAAACGGGAGACAAAATATGTACCACATGATTGGATCGTGCAGTCTGAGGAGCGTCGGCTGTTATATGAAGCAATCCAATTATTAAAGCCTGAATATCGAGAAGTTCTTATTTACAGAAAAATTGAAGAGTTGAATTTAGCCGAAACTAGTGAGATTTTAGGGTTGTCTACAGTTAAAATAGCAAATACACAGAGAAATGCTATGAAGGCTTTGGAGAAAATACTTTGAGGTGATGAATATGGATTTAAACAATCGACTGAAGGAACTCAATAATTTACCGGAAGATCAGGCTGTAAAGGCTCGTATTTATGAACACATTCACCATAAGAAAAGACATGGCTTACCGTTATGGAAGGAAAGTGTTTTACTACTAACGATTGCCATGATTACTCTATTTTTAATTTTAATCCCACAAAATTCATCACCACCTCAAACTGCTGATCAATCCATTCAAGCAATTTATAAGCATTTCGGAGGAAAAGAAGGTAAATTCCTTGCGCGAAGTTCGAGTTTGTATATTTCTATAAAGAAGGTTGAAGATACTATAGTTTATAGCTTTTTTGAAGACTTTACACAGTATGTCGAAAAGGCAGATGGAAAGTTAGGTAGCTATATTGCAGATGTAGTCGTTGTTAAAGGTCATCGGGAAGAGCGCTATCAGATTTCAGATACAGGCATGCTAAATGTTGATACGGGCCAGTTTTTTGTTGGAAATTCTGACATGTATGATAAAGTGTTTCAAACATTATACTCTGTAGAAACAATACCTTGGATTTTTATCCTGCCACTTATCGTAATAGCTGTAAATATATTCTCTACGTACTATTATAAACGTCTTAATCTTCAAGGATCTAAACCCTCTAAGCATGTATGGTGGGTATTAGTATTTGGGCTTGTGATAATTTCTAGCGTATTTGCTTGGGCAACCTGGGTTGGTCCATTGTATAAGCCATTAATGATTACGTTTACGCTTTTATATGGTATCATTTTTTGGAATTTCATAATACGAGATGTACAGACATATGCTATATATAAAATAGAAACGATAAAAATAAGTATTATTAGTGCAATACTTATTTTAATTATTATGCTTTATTAATAGCTTTAATAATTAAACCACCTATATCTTGCATAAGAAACAATTGCAAAGGTATAGGTGGTTTTAATTACCCATCAACGCAGTACTAGAGTGGAGTATGCTCTATTCCCTCTTACTCAATAAAATTCCACGAACGACTCCCGTTATAAATATAGTACACAGTACAAATAGAAATAAATAAGCATGCCACTGCTGTAAAATACGATGATGGCCTAAAGCTACTGCTAAGTCATTGAAAAGTGAATATGTAAAGTACAGTAGTATACTATTTTTGATGAGACAAAAAATAATGATCCCATTTTGTCGCTCTGTATGAGATAAGGTAGGCTTATTTTTACGTGGGATAGGATAAGCAGCTCTAATCTCTAAGTATTGTAAAAGTAAAAATAGCATAAAGGCAGTAAAGGGTAAATAAAAAATAGCGATTTTCGGACCAAATTGCGCATGTTCACTTGTAAAGCTTTGCAAAACAGGTATAGTTGCGGGGAGCTTACTGTATTGGATTAGCGCTGCCGTAATGCCAGCTAAGAAAATGGTCGCGACAATTAGCGTTAGTGGCTTACAAAAACGCGGTGTAAGTGTTTTTTGTTGTTCAAGCATTCATTCACCTCGTAGTTTATCTATTTACAATTATGCCTCGGCATAATTATTGTGCCGACGCTTCACTTTCGCTACATACAACATTTGTAGCTGACGCTTCGCTTTCGCTACATACAACATTTGTTGAAGGAAGTTAAGTAGCGGTCTGTTATACTGTATCATATGAATACCATTTTGTGTGTTATAGAAAGAAGGATTAAATGGAATACTTGCTATTTTTACTTATAGGTATCACTGGCAACGTCATAGGAACATTAGTTGGAGGTGGAGGGTTAATTACATTACCAACTATGATGTTAGTGGGTGTACCAGTCCATTCAGCGATTGGTGCGAATAAGGTTTCAAATATGGTCAGCGCCTTTTCAAGCTTCTATACGATTTATAAAAGAAAAGAATTGTCATGGTCAGAAATGCGTTCAGTACTACTTGTTTCCCTAGTAGGTGGTACCCTCGGTGGTCTGTTTGCATCGTTTATGAGCAGTCAAACATTGACGTTCATTGCGATTACTTTATTAGGCTTTGCCCTTATTATGTCCTTTATAGGTGGAGCTGAATTTGGAGAAAAAGAAAGCTTTACAATGAATCGTAAAAACGGTCCAATACTTCTTGGTGTTGGTTTTTATGATGGGATGTTCGGTCCTGGGAGCAGTACGCTGGCACTTTATACATATGCTCATGAGAAAATCTCTTATATGAAAGCTGTAGGTCTGTCACGTGTAGGTGTTTTTGCGATGTGCTCTGGAGCCGCAATTACGTATATTGCTACAGGTAAAATTGATTGGCCATTGACCATCGTGTTAATGGTTGGCTCTGTCATTGGTGCACAAATAGGGATTATCCTTGCAAGAAAGGTTAGGGCAAGCCAAGTTAAGCTATTACTACGTATCGTAACCATTATGCTAATAGTACAACTCTTATATGATTTTATCTTCATTCAGTAGAGGACACACCTTTGTAAGAAGGTAATAAGATAAATGGGGATGTGATCCTTTTCAGCGGATATCCAAACTGATCTACTGAATGAAGATAAAGCCTCCAGCGGATGTCACGCATTGTTTGTGTGAAAGCGAAGCAGCAGTGGCAATTACGCCAAGGCAAAATTGATAAAATACAGATATAGGGAGGCGATATCCATGTTTGAAATCACACCTTTTCCATCTTTTTCGTGGTCACTGTCACGTCATAAAACGTTAACAAGCTGTGCGCGAAAATATGGCTATGAATATTATTTTTCTCATAATGGCTGGCTAAGTTATAATGTAGAGCCGTCTCATCAACATGTCTATCGCTTAAAAAAGCTCCAATCTATGCCGATTTTATTTGGTCAAATCGTCCATCACTTAATAGAGCAATCGATCAATGATTATTTGCAAACTGGCAAGTCGCCGACTGTTGCTGAGCTAGTAAATCGTGCACGTGGCCAGCTTAATGTTGCTTTTATCGATTCTACACGCCATGTAGATTTATGGAGACATAAGCCGAATAAATTTTATATGATGCAGGAAATTTATTACGATGGGCAGTTAAATCCTGAACTTGTACAAGACTATAAGGAGCGAATGACCGCAGTCTTTGACAACTTTCTAAACAGTGCAACATTCCAGCAAATTACCGCTCAAAAAGGCTCACTAAAAATTGGTGAGCCTGAACAATTTCGTTCCATGAAAATAGAGGGGATACAAGTTTTCGTCGTAATGGATTTTCATTATTACGATGAAATAGCAGACAAGTGGATTATTATCGACTGGAAAACAGGCGGAGAATCCGATGATGATCGCCAGCAATTAGCGCTCTACGCATACTATATTCAACAGAAATATCGTGTATCTCTTGACCAGATTGATGTCTATAATGAATATTTATTGACGGGTAAACGAAAAAAATATGTCTTTACAGCATTTGATATGGACAATATTTTACATACGTTTCAGCGAAGTGTACTAGAAATGAAAAAGTATCAGGCAGATATTTTTTCTAATGAACCCGTGGACCTTGAGGAATTTGAGCAATCCCTTGAAAAATGGCACTGTAAAGGGTGTAATTTTAAAGAATTATGTATGCAAAATAGCTCTCTTATTTAAGAGTAATGCGGATAAGAAGTTTGTTTTTTCCAATGAACCAATGGATTTTGAGGGGGAATCGTTTTAAAGAATTGTGAGTGAAGAGTTAAGTAGAAGTGGAGCATATAAAAATGTCATACCTAACTTAAACTGTACCCTATAAGATAGACACTTTGAAAAAAGTCTATCCTATAGGGTACTTTTGTTTATAATTAGAAAAAAGATGTCGGAGCGGAATAAATGACGAAAAAATTATTTACTAAAAAAGAGCAAGAACAACTTAACTGTAATCCTAATGTCCAAGCTATTAGTGATAAAGCGATTACTTATACTGAGGATTTTAAACGCCATTTTATTGCAGAAAATGAAAAAGGAAAACTCCCAAGAATGATTTTTGAAGAGGCCGGTTTAGATGTTGAACTGATTGGTTTAAAGCGCATTAGTTCAGCGGGAAAGCGGTGGCGTGCAGCTTATCGTACAACTGGAGTAGCGGGTTTACAAGATACACGGAAAACGAAGTCAGGTCGTCCAATAGAACGAGAATTAAGTTTAGAAGAAAAAATTACACGATTAGAAGCGAAAAATCGATTATTACAAGCGGAGAATGAACTTTTAAAAAAGCTCGATCTACTCGAAAGGCAGATGTTAAAGAAGAAATAACAATCGCAACAGAACTAAAATTTGATTTAATCAGTAAAACGATTCAAAAATATAAACTAAAACGGTTAGTTAGCTATCTAAGTGAAATCATGGGCGTATCTCGTTCAGGTTACTATAATTATTTCGCAGAAAAATCAACACAAAAGCGTGCAGCCCATGAGTTAGTAGATGAAGCTATCAAAGAAATTATTTTAAAAGCGTATCATTTCCGAGGACGTAAGAAAGGTGCACGTCAAATTAAAATGACGTTAGAAAATCAATATGGGATTACGTATAACTTAAAACGT
>NZ_JAQZSD010000070.1:0-20960 GCF_028674935.1 Lysinibacillus sp. CNPSo 3705
GAATTAATTAATGGTTTTAATTAATTTAGAAATTAATTAAGAATTAAGGGTAATTTGTTTTTGTAAAATTAATCGCATTAGATTCATTAGGGGAGAGGTGAATTCTTAAACATTGTATCTAATCCTTAATCCTGTGAACTTAAGATAACCATTTAAGTGAGTTATCATGTTAAGAAAACAAAAAATATAGACTATTTACTTTAAATCAGAGTTTAATCTACTGCAACGTTAGGTTGCATCATGGAGAACTTATAACTATCTTTACTTAAGGTATCATTACTAACAAAATGAAAAACAGGAAGGCGATGATAATCATGATATTTAGTGAAAGATTAAAACAGGAACGAGAGAAGAGAGGTTGGTCACAAACTGAACTTGCTGAGAAAATTCATGTTAGTCGTCAGTCAGTTTCAAAATGGGAAACTGGCAAGAACTATCCTAGTATCGAAGTACTTATAAATTTAAGTGATCTATTTGGTATTACGATAGATGAATTGTTGAGGAGTGATGAAGAGTTGAAAGAGAAAGTTATTAGGGATAGTAAGCAGTTGATGTACCCAAAATGGAAGGTATTCTTTGATAGTGTATTTTTATTAGGAGCTTTTTTATTAGTGACAAAATTAGGTATCCAGGGATTAAACCATTTTATTGGTTTAGACATAAAGATTTTAGAGGGTGTACCAAAAGTTATCTCCAACTTCTTACCACTTGCATTAATGGTAGTTGGAGGAGCAGGCTCAGACCAGTTGAAAAATAAATATATTGATTAAAAATTAACGATTCGGAAAGATGAGCTTTAACTAATTAGGTAACTGAAATAACCATCCAGAATCTTTAAAACACTAAAGGTCATTTGATATTTAATAAATCAAATGACTGAGTCATTCGAAGAGAGTCACTCTGCGGGACTCTTATAAAACCACTCACGAACCGGCCTCCGCTTCGCTCCAAGAGCGAAAGTAAGTAGTAAAGTGTAAGGTGTAGAAACTAGGGAGTGAGTTACTTATGGTCCTATTATTTTTCATACAAAGAATCTAGCTTTACATATTGATTCACCTTGTGATAACAAAATAAACATGCTAAAATTTTCTATGAAATTTAATAGTTTTGAGAACAACTCGAACACTAATTAACTCTATGGGATACCCATATGAGTTTGTTATGTGTTCGAGTTTTTTTCGTTTTAGGGAGGTGAAACTATGAGAGAAAAAGCAGTGTTTAGTTTACCAAAAAACACTAAGTATAGTAGTGCATTGCTTTATTTACATGACTTTGTTTTGTTACAACAGCTGGCAATACATCGTTTTATGAGAGCAAGAGATGTAATTAAATTATTGGAGTGTACGCGGGAGATCGAGGGTGTTCCGGCTCCTACAAAGAATGCAATCAGCAAACGACTAAGGAGGTTGGTTGCTGCAGGTGTATTAGTTTTAGAGCAAGATGAAGAAATGAATTTGCAAGGAATGCGGTTTAATAGTTTCTTTTATCGTTTAGGATTAAGGGGATTTCGAGCTTTGAAGGAATTTACAAACGACGATTCTATTAATCCTGAAGCTGCTTATTCTGCAACTCAAAAACTATCAATACCAAAATTGCATAATCAGGCCGCTTCAACTTTAGTAAATGAAATTTACATGCATTTACTCCAAATGCAACATGACAGTAAGGTTTCTGATATCCCACTTGTGCTACGTGGAGGCATGCACGATGCATTTAAGGACAATCGAAAAGAGTCCTATCGTGTTCCTGTACAGCCCGATTATGTCATCGATTACAAAAATATATTAATTGCTATAGAGATGGATACAGGTAATCAAAGGGGTACAGCGAATGCAGAAAAAGTTAAGCAGTATAAAAATTGGTTGAATAATCATCCACTTGCTACTTACAAGAAACTCTTAATTGTATTTGCGGTAATGGATGAGAGTGTTGCACCAGTGATCATAAAAGATAGAACAAGACGTGTTGTTACTTTGCGTGAACGTACAGGCATACAACACGTAGAGTGGATGAATGATACACGAATTGGTGTTTATTGTGCACTTTCCATTTTTTCGAAAGAGTTAATTGGTAACTGGATTCAAGGGATAAGCCTGTCAAGTCGATCAGAGAGAAGCTTTTTCGTTTCTCAATGGTTCGGATATTTAGCTGGATGTGTGAAATCCGGGTCAATGTTTTTGGAAACAGTAAGCAAAGATGAGTATAAACCATTTAGTCAAAAGTGGGATGAACAATGGGAAGCGGATGAATATATGTATCTAAAGGAGAATGAAAAAAGACCAAAACATTTTTTTGTCCTTTATGTTGATACGGGTTCATCCGTTGATTACAGACGAATCACCGCCAATATAAAACGTGTGAAAACAATAAATGAATCAGATTTAACTAATCTTACTGTTAATTTACTCCTGGTTTATTCTAGTGAGGTTGAAAGAATATTTGATAGTATTGGAAACCTGAAACAGCTGGACATACCTGTATATTCGACTAGCTCGGAACTTTTTAACGAAATGTATCAAAGAGGAGAACAGGTAGAGCGTATACAAGATTTACCGCTTCATTTGTTAAGCCGTCATGTTTGATTGCAATTTGATATAGAGAGGAGGAACACATTGGAAGAGCAGGCAAAATGGAAATCATCACTTAAAAAGAAATGGTTAAGGCGAATGCCTCTAATTATTGTTCTTACAATTTATTCACTTACGGCATATTTCCTTTTCTGGAGTTGGACGAGAATCAGTTCGATGGCTTTAACGCAGTATACGGGAAAAGAAATGTTTGTAATGCCATCATTATTTGGACGAGGTTTAGGTATTCATTTACTATGGATACCGTTTGTTGCAATAGTGAGTATCCTTGGTTGGGTTCTTAGTACAAGGGTTCCTAAGTTAAAGGGGAAATTCACAAGATTAGTTTTATTTGCTGTAGTTTTCTTAACTAATGCTGGAATGGTAACCGGATATGGTATGACGAAAGTACAAGACTACGTTATACCATTCTTCTATGCGCGAATTTCTCGAGTGATAGATACTGACGATGTAGTGAGTAAAGTGTTATTTGAACAAACAAATGGATTTTTCTTTATGCTTTTAATGATGCCGATTATTTTATTATTGTTCATAGGAATGTTTGTCATGACGAAATATAGGCAGCATGATGAAGATTTAAAAGAAGCATTTTTTAAGTTTGAATGGAAAGGAGAACGTTTACGCTATTTTGAAAGCTTGAGTAATATAGAAGATTCAATAGTACCGCTTCCTGATGTTGAATTGGGGATAGGTGTTGAAACTGGTGAAATGGTAACTATTCCGGCCATGGATAGAGCGCTAAATACAAATATCACAGGTAGTATAGGTACTGGTAAAAGTGCTGCGTTAGGGTTACCAATGATCAATCAAGACTTGCACCATTTTACCAGATTTATTAATGATTATTCTAGAATTAGTAAAATGGAGAACTATAAGTCAGAAGAGATTCAAGGTAGGTATTTAAACGGTTTATCAATTATTGAGCCTTCGAATGATTTATGTAAACAGGTCTTTAAATTAGCTAAAGCTCATGGTATCCCAGACGAAGCAATTACCTATATAGATCCGACAAATCCGAAAACTCCATCCATAAATGTAATGCGAGGACCCACTGATAAAGTTGCAGAGGTATTTGCGCAAGTTATTTCTGGGTTAGCGGATAGCGGTAGTGGAGGTAACTTTTACTTCGAACAAGCCCAACGTAACCATCTAAAACACCATATTTACTTGTTAAAAATGCACGACCCTACTAAAGATGTAACATTTGATATGTTGCTTGATATGTATAGTGACACACAAATCGTAAGAAAAATGCACTTAGATTTAAAAGCACGTTTCCCAGTTGGTTATGAAAACATAGATAAAGAGGAACGTAGAGATGAGTACAACTATTGGCAGATACTTAGAACTATAGATAAGTGGTTTGATAAAGTTATTATTCCCCTTGAAAAACGTGTTGGAAATGGATTTCAGGTAGTTACTAATGATAATGGTGAAGTTGTATATATTGATGCGGAAGAGGTACATGTAAAGGGACTAAGAAATATTCTAAATGATATTGGAGCAAACCCATTAATTCGTCGAGTTTTATTTGGCACATCTAAATTTAATTTCGATGATCACATGGGAACAGGTGGTGGAATATTACTTGTAAACACAGCAAAAGGAGAATTGGAGGCATTAGGAAGTGTGTTGGGTAAAATCATATTGATGTCCTTGCAAAATGCTTCTTTCCGAAGAGAACCTAAAGTATCAGCATTTCACCACATTTTAGTGGATGAAGCACCAGAATACTATTACAGTTCGTTTTCATCATTCCCAGCACAATCACGTAAATATAAAGTTATAATTTCTACATTACAGCAAACGCTAACGCAATTACGAGGAGCGTTCGGCGAAGATTACATGAATACTGTAGTTGCTGCAATGCGTAATCGAATGGTTTATGCGGATGTATCTAACTTTGATGCAAAATATTTCGCTGAGATGTTTGGAGAAAAAGACGTATATCGTGAATCAGAATCTGAACAGTCTGTATCACCATTACAAGAAAACCCTGTTTCTAGAAGCGGGTCAACATATTCGAAAGTAAAGGAAGCAGCTATGAGTTCAAGCGATATATTGTTCCAGGATGCGTTTGAATGTGCTGTCAAAATTGTTGTAAACAATAAAACTATGCCAGTACAAAAAATTAAAGCGAATTTTGTACCAAAAGATGAATTCGAAAAGGCTGTCGTACAGGTTAAACCATCAGCTGCAAAAAAATGGTTGAAGTTAAGAGATGAATCATCAATTAAAGTAGATGATTTTGGGATTGTATATTCAACCGAGGATGAAGAAGCTACACCGCTTCAGCAAAAAGAAGAGACAGAGGAAGGGGAAGTTTTATCTTTACTAAGTGAAGAACATACAGCTGAATTAGAAAAGGCAATTCAGTCTCCTAAGCCGACAAGACCTAGTAAAACCGAAGTACAGTATAATGAACCACCTGCAGTTTATGTGCCACAAATGAAGACTAATACTGAAAAAATAAACGGTAATTCAAAACGTGAACCAAAAGTGGAAATGAAAGAAATGGATCAAAATAATAAACCAGAAAAGCATATTGTTAGTGTCGATAAAGAAAAAGAACAACTAAACCGAAAAGAAGAAACTGTGATTATAGTTAATAAGAATACGGTACTGCCTAATGAAATAGAGACTCTAGAAGTTGTTGACATTAAGGGGAAATCAAAGCCATCTCAGGAATCTATTAAACCGCTTGTTGAAAGTAAACATCCTGTTCTTGAGACAATTGATATAGGAGTGCCCCGTAAACGAAAGGTTAAAGAAGAACCTCAGAAAGAAGTAATTAGTAAGGGTGCTGTCTATCAAGAAGATCTCGTAGATGAAAAGACTGAAGATTTCTTGAAATCACTTGAAAAAACAGCGAATGATACTACTCAAAAGTAAAACATTATCAATTTTTACTTGCTTTATAGATTTTCTATAAAGTATTATGAATGTAATCCGATTCAAAATTGGGAATTGTGGAGCTGCATAAGAGAGACTCCTAATCATTTAACCTATGATCAAATTTTATATAAGTTAGGGAACACCCCTTTCAATGAGAGCACATGTTGCATTACGTGTGTTTAAGTTGGGGGTGTTCCTTTTTTTATAGGTTTTTTAAGAGTCTTAAACACATTACAAATGGAGGTATTTCAATGGCAACTGAAAAAGAAAAGGAATTAGAACTAATCCATTCGTGGAGTAGTAAAGAACAACTTGAGGAATTGACACGTATTGACCGCTACAAACAACGAATCGTTGGTATTGTGCGAAGTATTAAGGTTAGGGAAACACGAGAAGAAGTTGACGGCAAATATGTACCAGTAAAGAAAGAAATCCTTATTGTTGCTTTGCCAAACGGGGTTACCGGTTATTGTCCAGGAGAGCAATTCTCTATCCGTGAATATAGAGGATATAGCAGATTTGTAGGTCAAGCAATTGAATTTTATATCGATAAAATTGACTTGCAAAGCCGAATTCTAGTGTTGAATGGTAAAACAGCACAAGAGGCGATGATTGAAGAATTATGGGAACAGTTAGAAATGCTTCAAGAAAAGAATGCATTAAGCTCACACCGCTTCAATGCAGTTGTTAGCGGTGTGAATGAAACCACTCGTACAGTACATGTCCGTGTACATGGAAAGGATTGCTTTATTACGCCTGCTGAGTGGTCTTGGAACAGAAGGGATTCTCTAAATATTGTTCCTGGGGAAGAAATTGAAGTAGTAGTACGACGTTTCGATAAGGAAAATGGAGAAAATGGGTTAGTAGAGGTTTCTCGAAGATTGACGTTACCAGACCCATATGCATTTTTGGAAAAATTAAAGGTAGGGGATTTGATTGCAGGTGTTGTTTCAACTGTTGATCCGATAAATGGTATTTTTGTTGAACTAGAAAGCGGTTTAGATGTTAAAGCGAGTCGTATTAAAGAACTAGAGGAACCAGTAGTAGGAGAGCGTGTTTCATGCCGTGTAATGAAAGAAATAACTCGACGAAATCACGGCAGAGTGCAAGGGCGCGTGTTGATTATCGGATATCCAAACGGTAAGCGTACACGTAGAGATTTAGGCGACTTTTTATTTAACAAATGACGAATAACGAGTCTCCTGTTATCCAAATGAAAACGTTCCCTCGAGAGGATGGTACTCTTTCTTTATGGGACCATCCTAGCTTTAGTTCTTATAAAACTACACCTAAAACAACACATCGTCCTACGACGTCATTAATGGATAGTATCTCTGCTACTTCAAGGTGGAATCAAAATGTATATCAAGACCGACTTACCATATTAAAAGTCATAGGTGATGCGATATGCGCTAATGAGAACCAGTTAAGGAGATACATGGCCCTGGCAGGCTTATCCGCTTCTGCGACTAGTGAACATATTCGTTATTTACGTGATAGAGGATTTGTTGATAGACATAAGTGTTATATAGCCGATTACTTAGATGATAAAGGAGACCCAATATCATTAAAAAACCCTGCACCTATAACATTGGGCATTGGTGGATGGTACTTAATGAATCACTACTACAGTGGGCATTTTTTTGCGAAACCTGATATGTGGTTTCAACAAAGTGGTAGTACTGCTATCCAACGCTATGTCGCTTTAAATGAAATACGCTGTGCAGGAGTTGAATCAAAGCTAATTTCCAATTGGCGGTGGTATCCTGTTGTAGGATCCAGTACACATGAAAAAAAGCCTTTTGCTCTTATGCAACTAGGGAGTGTAACAGATGAGTACGATGACCGTTCCTATATGTTAATTGAGCGAGCTCAAATGAGCCAGCGCTTTATAGATTTCCTGCGTACAAGATTAGAAGATTATAGAAGGATGTTTAATGAATTTGGCTATATAAAGGTTGCCGGGGTAGATAAAGAGGCACATGTACGGGTTGTTATATCTGTATCCAGCTATCAAGTAGCAAAAGTATTGCACGATAATTTGGGATTGCACAAGTATCCATTTGATGTATGGGTTTTAGTAGATGAATGGTTTGATAGTGGCGAAAATGGCGCGATTTTAACAGCATTTGCAAGGCCTAGTGCTGATAATAGCCAGCTGCAAAGGATTCGTTTAAACATGTAATAAATAACAGATTATTAGAGTATTGACATAATAATTGGTTATATGTTACATTTTAAACATCACTTGACCTCAAAGGTTTAACTTAAATGCAAATTGATAGCTTATGTAGTAGTGGGCTTTCGATTTGTTGGTAAACTTTGAGTGTTTGGGCGGCTTAGGCTGCCCCTTGAACTTAATAATACAGAATGGGAACACCCCAATCTTTTGTTTACGACTGTAATTAGCAGCCGTTTCTTAAAGATTGGGGTGTTTTTTATTTTTGCAATAATTCACTACTTACAAAGGAGGGCTAATCAATGTCAGGAACAGGGAGTAAATCTGTTTTACTAGCAGTTGGGGAGCCTAATATTTCAAATACTATACGGAAATATATGAGTAGTATCGGATTTGATGTGTTAGATGATGAAGTGCTTCACCGTAAGTATTTAAATGAAACTGTTGAACTTAAAGAACCAGAAATTGTGTTTATACATGACATTTACTTACCATCTGAATGGACTGAATCCAAGGATAGAGATCAAGAAATGCTACAGATGATTGAACAGTGGCGTATGCTCTTTGACCAATCGGTACGAGTTGTTTACTTGTGTGTTAGGGATCGGACAGACCCATTTTTAGGTGACCTGGTAGCAAGAAATGTCTTGGATATTTTTCACGAGCAAACTATAGAAATAGTCACATTTAAGCAGTTACTCGAACCTCCCCGCTTCTCTAATGTGAAGAAGTTTGGTACAGGCAATCTACAAATTGAAGCCATGCTGCAGGAGGAAGAACAAGAATTAAAAGAGTTACCTGTTAATGAAAATGTTACTACTGAAGCAGTGGATGAGTTACATAGTCGTGAAAAAGCTCCAAAGAGAAAGGAAGCTGAGAAAAACGAAAACACTACAACAGTCAAGGACAGGGCACAGCAAGCATCTCAATCAGTAAAACAAATAGTAACCAGTATAAAGGCTAAAATGCCTAAAGGTGCTGAGGGTGAAGCGGATGGAGATGATTTCAAAGAGTTCTTAGATTTAATGCCGTTGAGTATTTCGGAAGTTTCAGCTTTACGACCTACCGTAATTGGTACGGTTTTGGTTGCTGTCACTAGTGTTGCGCCCCATCTAGGCTCAACGTATACATCCTTAGCAATTGCTAGTTACTTGGCAAAGATGGGATATTCCGTTGCAGTTATAGAGCTAAACTACTCTGAGGACTTTGACCGTATTCATGCCTTATATGAGGGTGAAAAGCAGTTCTTAAAAAAGGATGACTCTTTTGCAATCTATGGAGTAACCCATTATAAGTACCGAGAAGACTTAAATTTGAATGAGCTTTACCCAGCTTATGAATATGTCTTGTTGGACTTTGGAGATTTAGAAGAGGCTGCTGCTTTTACGGAAGAATTTAAACGGGCTCATGTTAGTTGTGTAGTATGTTCTGCAGATGAATGGAAGATTGATTGGATACACGATTTTTTAACCTTTAATCAATTAGAGATACAAGAATGTGTGTTTGTGGTTCCGAATTGTGGTGCAGATACAGAAAAGTTGGATGATTTAAAGGGCCGCCTTGATTACTCAGGCATTTATAAAATGCCAACATTGGATAACCCATATGAGATATCTAAAGAAGCGGAAATAACGGTAAGAGATATTCTTGATGATTATATAAAAATTTCATCTTCATCATTTTCTAAAAAAGCTTTAATTACTACAAGTGCAGTAAGTATTTTGATTACTACATTAATGTTCACCATTATTAAATTATTTTCTTAAGTCCTAGAGGGCTAGATAGTGTTAAGGAGGCTCAGTAAAGAGTGGGTATACGATTACGAACAAAAAAATTAATTTATTCGGGGTTAGCAGGCGCGGGTATTACGCTTATATTAACTTCGGCAGGCGGTTATGTGGCCTATAACAAGGTCCAGGAACACGAAATAGCCTTAAAACAAGAATATAAAGGCAAAATGGAGGCTTTACAGTCTGTAGCTGATCAAAGTGAAAATGCGCTTGCTCTTAATAGAAAAGTAGAGAAGGGTGAACAAATAACAGAAGCTATGCTCGAACCGGTTTATGTGCCAAAAGGAGCCGCTGCAGGTGACCGCATCTTGAATAATACTTTTGAAGCTGGGGATACACCTTACTTTGCTAAAACGGATTTAACCGCTAATACGATTTTGACTGAATCTATTGTATACGCGGAAGAAATGATCACAAACGATATTCGTGAAGGTGAGTATTCATTTATTGAACTTCCTAGCAAACTCCAGGTTGATAAATACGTGGATATCCGTATTCAATTCCCTTCTGGTGATGACTTTGTTCTCTTCGCGAAAAAGAAAGTCAAGGATGTCCAGGGCGTTACGATGTGGGTTGACGTAGATGAGGGCGAGATCATGACTATGAGTTCTGCAATTGTCGATGCATACGTATCAGGAGCAAAAATTTATGCAATGCCTTATGTCGATGAACATATGCAGCAAAATTCGGAAATGACATATCCGGTGAAATTGAATGTAAAAGAATTAATTCAAAAAGATCCGAACATTGTTAATATAGCCAAGTTAAATCTCGAACAACAAAATCGTGCTCGAGTTGAAGAAAACTTAAAAGTGATGGATGAAATGACTCGTGACAAAGTGAAAACAGGTGATGAAGCTACGAAAAACGCTGTAAATAAAGATAAGGAGAGACGTTCAGCTGAAGAGCGTGTAAATTCTTACAATGATCAAGCACAAAAGGAGCAAGCTGAACTTGTCGGTGGCGGTAAAGGAGGTAGTAACTAATGAAAATTGTTACTCTCATAGGAACAAAAAACAAAACTGATTTTGCGATTTATCTAGCGCATACGATGAACACTATGAAAAAAAATGTACTAATTGTAGATGCTACGACTTTTGGGCACTATCAACAAGGTTATTTTCAAGTAGATGGGGAGAACATATCCACTCCTAATGCAGTATTTCATTCTTTAAGGGGTATTGATATTGTTTGCGGAGCAGAAGATTGGGTGGACGTAGAAAGTAAGTTACGGACAGTCAATACCACTACGACAAACTATGATTGCATTTTGATTGATATTGATTCAGTTGATGGTCTGTTAGAAGAGTGGCCAAGTTCAGATTTAACGCTTTATGTCAGCGATAATGAAAAATTCAATTTAGTAGGTGATGTGTCTCTATTACATCGCTATTTCGATGAAAAAGATACAACTACGTTACGTCGAGTGCACTTTGAATCAGTTTATAAGATTCCAGCGGATTATATTGAGACTTTGATGAAGAATAGACCTACATTTGCTGAGAACTCAATTTACTTTGATTATGACGATGCAGAATTGCAGCTACGTATGTTGATGCAGCATGAACACGTCATACCTTTCAACAAATTAAACAAAGCATATAAGCGGGTATTACATGAATTGTCTTGTGAGCTGTTCGAAGGAATGACTATACGAGACGTAGAGAGCCAAACTAAGGGTACTTTCTTTGGATTCCGTACGAAAAATAAAAAAGCTAAAGCTTCACAACAACAAACAATAGGGGGTTAAAAAATGGGAAAGACAATAGTTAGTTGGTCACCCGTTAAAGGGCAAGGTTGTACCTCCAACACAGCAGCACTTGCTGCAGTATTCGCCTTGAACTATCAAGTAAATTCTCTAATAACTCATACTCAATTTTCAGAGTCGATTCTTGAAGAAGTGTTCAATAAGGCTCATAAAATGGTTGGGTTTGATAGCGGTCTAAAGGCATTAGAACGACTTGCTAAAAGTGTTTTGTTAAAGCCTGAGGCAGTTATTGACTATACAGAAACAATTTATAACAATCGGTTAGATATTTTAGGAGGTAGTCAAACTCACCAGGGAGATATGGAAATCCTTCAAACATTATTAAATGTGACAAAGGAAGCCTATGACTTAGTTTGGATAGATACAGAAACTGGTCCTCCTAATGAGATGACAGAAAAGGTTCTAAAGGCAGCTGATGTCATTTTAGTAACATTGCCACAAAATAAATTTGTTTTAGACCGCTTCTTTACCCAAAAAGAGTATCCAGCCTTCTTAGATGAAAAAAATGTGGTCTATTTAGTTGGTTCGTATGATCCTGAAGCGGCCTTAAGTGTTAGGAAAATTAAAGGTAATTATAAGTTGAAGAATAAAGTCATGCCTGTGCTTTATTCACACTTGTTCAACGATGCCTTTAATACAAATAGTTTAACGGAGTTTTTCCATCGTAACAAATCAGTAAGTAAAAAACATCCAGTTTATGAATTTACAGATGGGCTTAAAACAATTAATCATTTTTTAGCTAAACAGGTAGACCTTGTACGCAAGGGAGATGATGAGGAAGAATGAGTTATTTCACAAACGTGATAATAATGGTGTCTATTATTGTGGTATCACTCTCGCTTCTAATTATCTTCATCATGAGAAAAAATGGGAAACTATCAGGCTATGATACGAAAAATGATAGAGCACTCTATAATTACGGATCAATTCAAGCGTTTATTAAAAAACGTATGAACGAACTAACTACAAGTAACCTTTATGAAGAGAACTTGTCAGAAGAAGAGTTCAAACGTCGTACTCGACGTAGACAAGAATTAAAAGACGCACTGAAAAACTGTAATACAGGTGACCTTTCTTCAAAAATTTATGTACGAGAATACATTTATGATCTACTGGCAGATGAATTTGGATACACAGAAGAATCCATTAACTGGACAACACCTTTTGATAATCCTCGTCAGATGTCTTCTAGAGAAAAATTCGAGACATTATTATACGTATTTTCGAAAGAACACGGTTATAAAGCACTTTCGTGGATGATTGAAACGTATGATCTTGCTAAACCAAAAGAAGACGGCGGTTACCATATTACTGCTGAAGAGATTGATAGCATTTATAAAAAACAAATCAAATCAGGAAAACTTAAATTTGAGGACAAATTAAATGTTATATCTCAGATCAGTTATAGCCAATATAAAGGATTTGGAATTATTGATGAAGTCCGGGATATGGCTATTGATGGTGTGTCAGGTGGGGTGTCGGGCCTTCCTAATAGGATGACAACAGCTTATGAGTCGGATATGGAGCTGTTGGTGGAATCATCTGAAAGACCATCAGGTATGGAAAGTGCTTGGATTATGTATAGAGGTAAAAGCATTCACTTACGTTTTTTATCATTTGAACATGAATCAGAGTTACGTCGTGTAGTTACCAATGTTTATAAATATGGATATCCTGGTCAATTGTCGGAATCAAGACCATCCATAATTAATGAAATGCATGATGGCTCACGTGTCACTGTAATGCGTTCTAAGCTCTCCGAGTCTTGGGCATTCTTCATCCGTAAGAAATACGATGCAAAGTTACTTACTTTGGATGATCTAATTAAACAACCTAATAAGGAATTACCAGTAAAGATTCTTGGATTTTTTATGAAGGGCAATCGTACTGTTTCTGTTACTGGTGCACAGGGGAGTGGTAAAACAACTTTACTCATGGCTATGGTCGGACATATTCATGCAGCATTAAACTTACGTATTCAAGAAACAAGTTTTGAGCTTAATTTACGTTCTTTATTTCCAACTAGAAACATTCTTTCATTTCAGGAAACGGACAATATGAGTGGACAAGATGGGCTTGACTTACAAAAGAAAACAGATGGCCATGTAACAATACTTGGGGAAGTAGCAACTGACCCAGTGGCAGCCTGGATGATTCAATCTGCACAGGTAGCATCATTATTTACAATCTTTACACACCATGCAAAAACTTTTTCTGACCTTGTAGAAGCATTACGTAACTCTTTACTAAAAGTTGACATTTTTAATGATGAGAAGTTAGCAGAAAAGCAGGTTGTTAAGGTATTAGAATTCGATGTTCATTTAACTCAAGGATATGATGGATACCGTTTTATCGAACGTATTACTGAATGTATACCTATCGAATATGAAGATGAAAGTGTAATAAAGGACAAGATCACTCAAGCTACAACAAAAGAAGAAAAATGGGATGCATTTATGGAGGTTGGCATAACATTCTTCCGTCAACAAACGCAACAAAAGCAATATATTGAACGCAATATTATAGAGTTCCGCGATGGAGACTATGTGCCAGTTCACCCCATCAGTGAACAACGTCAAAAGGAAATTGAATTGTTACTATCTCCTGAAGAACGCGTTGAATTTAAGGAATTCATTCAGAAGTATTGGGGGGATGTAGCATGATATCACAATCCACTATGGTTAAACAATCGCAAGAAACAATACTTTGGGAATTAGCAACTAACCCACCATTTGCAGCATGGATGAATCAATTGTCACAAGTAGCATCATTATTTGCTATTTTTACTCATCCTGCAAAAACCTTTGATGATAAAGAAACATTGCGCAACTCTTCATTAAAAGTTGACATCATTAATGACGAATGTCAAAAGGAGGGATGATACATGACATTACAATCCTTTATCGCTCAACAATCGATTGAAGATATTTCATCGAGATTTGTTAAAAGTTTAGCGAAACAAAGTATTTCTTTTAGTGGTAAACAAAGTTCGGGTTGTAGTTCTATAACCACTACGGTATGGAGGAACATGTTTCCTAGTTATTATCCAACTTTTTTAATTAAGTTTCTAATGAAGGGAAATCAAACAACTGTAATTTCGGGCCCTCAAGGAGTTGGTAAAACAACATTAATGGCATCATTAATCGAACTTGTAGATCCGAAATTTACAATACGGACCCAAAAAGAAAACATTGGATTTCTCCATAAATTGTATCCAAATCGCAATATTGTACCATTTGAAGATACTACATGTAGGTACCATTCAGAAGAGGGGCAAATTTCGGTTTTTGATGAGTTAAAACTAAAAGAACCTACATTTGTAAACCAGCATTTTGAGACGTTATTTAGTATTTTCACTCACTATGGGAAAGACCTTTCACAAGTTGTTGCATCTTTGAGAAACTCATTTTTACAAAAGGGATTATGTAGCGATGAAAAGGATGCGGAACAACTTGTTGTTAATCTAATAGATTTTAATATACATGTTGTTCGCGATAAAGATGGTTCCCGGTATATTGAACGGATTACAGAATGTGTTCCAGTAAGTTTACCTAACGGAGAACAACTTTATGAAGCTAGAAATATTGTGGAATTAAAAGAAGGACAGTATGTAACAGTACATCCTATAAGTCAGCAACGGCAAGAAATGATTGAGTGTAATCTTTCAGAAGAGGATAAGGTTGCATTCAGAGCATTTAATACATTGCATTGGGTGGATGAAACTTGAACATACAAACAATCGCACCTTATATATTAATAGTTTCAGTCCTTGGATTAATACTTATTGCTACTTTCGTTTACTTCGATATGAAGAAGCGGAAAAAAGAACAAGTAAGTATTGGCGGTGAAATTAGTAAAACAAATAAAGCTGCCCAATTTAACAAATTTACACAAGGTTCATACAATCGTTTGATGAGAATTCCAGGTTTTAAAAGAATAATTCTCAATATCCGAAAACGTATTGAAACATTGTCCGTTTACGATGAATACAAACTTCGAACGGAAGTAATGAAGATTATCTTTTCCGTTATTGCACTTGTAATTCTAATAGTGACAGCCTTACTTTTTATTCGACCAAGCTTAATGACAGCTTTTTGGGTACTATTGGGACTTATTTTCTTAAGCGGGGTACTAATTGATTATTTTGTTTATCGTGTTGAATATAAATTACTTTCCCAGTTGAAAGAATTCAATAATAGAATTAGATTTTTCTACCAGCAAACTAAAATGGTTGATGAGGCTGTTTATGATAGTTTGGCATTTGTAGGACCTGAAATGTTAGCGCAAGCCGAACATATTTATAATATTTTAACTCATGTTAATCCAGAAAAAGAACTTCTAAAGTATGAAGAAGTTGCACCAACAAGATTCTTAAAGGTTTTAGCAGGTCTATCACTTCTGGTTAAAGATCAAGGTGATGTAATTACAGATAATGAGAGTGCCTATTTACGTGGTCTTAGTGCAATTAATGAAGAGTTAAATAATGAGATAATCTATCGCTCGAAGTTATCTTATCAGATGCGTAGTATGGGTCCTGTTGCGCTGATACCAGTTTTTCTAGCATTACCTTTAAAAAATTGGTCAATAACAAGTTTTCCTATTGTTAAACAATTCTATGATTCAACTATTGGCTTCTTTACAGAAGTTTTAGTATATGCAATTGCGCTAATTTGTTACTTGGTCATTCGCAAAATGAAAAATGTATCTGAAAATACGCAAGCCATGAACAAGAAAAATGTATTTTGGGAAAAAAAACTACTCGAAAAAGTACCTCTTTTAGACAAAGTTATGGCAGGGCTATCTCCTACGCCGTATACGAAAAGGTATTTTAAATTAGAAAAGTTATTAAAGGATGCAAACTCACCATTAAAAATCAAATGGCTCACGCTGCATCGTTGTCTAATTGGGATAACTGTATTCTTACTACTTACAGGTGGATTTATTTACGCTCATAAACGTGAAGAGACAAGTGCTTTAAGTAGTAGTCTCGACTTATCCATGTTTTCAGCTAATTTAACGGAAAAAGAAATAGAATTAGATCGTGAAGCAACTCAATTTGATAAACAAGTAATTAATCATCTAAAAGAAGCATCTGAAAAGCCTTCAAGGGAGGATTTTGAAGCATATATTGCTAAACAAATGGGACTCGACATTGAAGATCCTAAAGTTGCTAGTACTGTTGAACGTATTAATAACAAATTGGATGTAGTTGAAAATGCATTCTTTAAATGGTGGGAGTTATTAATCGTTATTGTGATTAGTTTTGCTACAGCTTACTTACCTGTTGGCAATCTACGATTACAAAAATATTTACGTTACAAAGATATGGACAGTGAAGTACATCAAATACTAGTACTTATTACTATCTTACGTAGATTTGATAGCATGACTGTTCCTACCATTCTTAGTTGGATGGAGCGTTTTGCAATTATTTTCAGGGAGCCAGTATCAATTTGCTTACAAGATTTCGATAGTGGACCAGATGAAGCGCTCGATTCGCTTAATATAACAGTTAGTTTCGAACCGTTCCAACAAATCGTAGAACGTTTAAAATTATGTGTTACTCGTATTTCCATTAAAGAAGCTTTTGATGACATTGAAATGGAAAGACAATTCTATATAGAAAAACGCAAAGAAGATCAAAACCGTACACTAGAAACAAGACAAATCATGGGTACATTCACAAGCTTAACGCCTATTGTGTGTACTTTGTTACTGTATCTAGTAATTCCGATGATGTACATAACTGTTATAAAATCAACGGAAACAATTTCACAACTTGGATTTTAGTTAGGCAATATCAAGTATTTACTTGTATGCATAAATTTCACAGCAACCCTACAATTATTATTCAAAAAAATTATAAATTATTGGAATGGAGATGTTTTAATGGGCTCAGCTTCAACAGCTGTCAAATGGATAGCAGGACTTCTTATGACTATAGCATTAATTACAATTGTACTTTTGGTGTTTAAACCAGCTGCAGACGCAGGAAAGGAATCTTCTAAAGATACCCAGGGAATGATTAAGGAATTACAAGAACAAACGTTCATACCTTACGACAACAATGAAGTAAGTGGTAGTCAAGTTATAGGTACATTACGTAAATTTGAAACTCAAGGTAAAGAACAAACGATTGCCCTTTACGTTGAAACTGGTCGTAGTAAAGGTACATGGTATTACTCTCAATTCACTGGTGACCAAGTTGTCGCATCTTCAACGACTAGTCTAGAAAAAGCTGTTAAATCAACAGACAGCCAGTATATCAATCCATCAGGTAGATTTGATGCAACACTAGAGCGTGATACCAACGGTGTTATTCGTGCGATTAAATTTATTCAAAAAAAGTAATCAAATAAATTAATTTTGTAGGGAGGGACGGGGATGCTTTAGATGACTCTAGAGCATTCCCTGCTGTTTATGAATAGTACTACTAGAAGTGCAATATGGTACATTTTTGCAGTTAGTCTTTTTTTAAGTAGTGTAGCTTATACCGTGTTCTTGACAACTGATGTAAAAGAGTCTTTAAAGAATGTCCCGACATCGCAAACAGTCTACAATGAGCAGCTGGATATCCCAAAAGAAGTTCTATGGACAGGGGCTCAAGTTGTAGGAAAACTGTATAGGCTAACAGAGGATGATTATCCAATAATTGTTGGGACAGAGGTTTTTGAAACTGACGAAGATGTAATCAATAAACAAAGATTCATTGATTTACAGGGACGTTATAAATTAAAAACGGAACTAGCGCCTAACGGTAAAATACAACGAATTATATTTACTTATCAACCATAGAAAGGATGTCGAAAAATGCCTAACCTCTTATCTAAGCTCTTTGCGTCTCTTATTGCGATAGGTGTTTTGCTTTTGGCTCCTACGTATCAAGTTTTAAAAAAGCAAGAAGATATAGCTTACTTAAACGTTGATCAAACAGTGACCAATTTTGTGGAAAATGTTCGTATGAAAGGTTTTATCACACCTAAAATGGTTGAGGACTTTCAACAACAACTTCAAGTAGGGAATGTACTTTATGATGTTGAGATGGTTCACAAACATAAGATTTATACGCCAGTCTATTCAAATACTTCTGATTTAAACTCATATACAGGTGAGTATAAAGTAGATTATGAGGATTTTTATTGGACTCAGATAAAAGATTATCTATACGGTAACAATGGAAATGGTGATATTCCTTCAAGAGTATATAAATTAGAACAAGGCGATTACTTCCAAGTAGAAGTTAAAAATAAAACTAAATTTAAATCGACTATGTTATTCGATTATTTAACATTTAATCTAGCTTCTGATAATGATGTGGTTATTGATATTCCAAAGGGAGGAATGGTACTTAATGAGGATTACTGATTTGGTACTTCTGTTTTTTGCCATCTTCTTACCTGTTTTTGTGTTTATGGAAATTGATTATGAAAAAACAAAAACATATATCGAGTATGATCATTTTCATGAATCGGCTGTTACAACAGCCGCACAAGATGCAATACATATACTTAGAACGAATGTAAAGCCATCGCTAGAAGCGGGATATGATTCATATAAAATTAATCCAGTAAATCCTCAACCTGCCTTTGAAACTTTTATTCAAACTATGGCGGTGAATTATAAAGTAGAAAATGAGTATTCAGTGAATGAGATGCTCAGATATGTCCCGGTCTTTGCGATTTTAGACTATGATGGATTGCTGCTTAATGTTTATAAAGAATATAAAGACGAACGCGGAGAAAGTGTGATAGAGCGAGTGTGGCTACCTAAAATCCCGCTAAGTTACGCAGATAATGAAGGAAATATCATTAATTTTACAGTTGATGATGATCTTGAAGTATATGATGCTGAGCTGAAGGAATGGTACTTTGGGAAAAGAGCTGAATTAGCGGAGGATCCTGAAATTACGATACCGCTTCTGGAAAATGAGAAAGAATTTGAGCAAAAAAGACGACAAACAATCGTTAGTATTGTTCAAGAAAACCTTGCTTTTTACATTAATGAGCATAATGTTTATACGAAAGCGCTTGATGTAACATATAAGTTTGCCTTACCGTTGATACCGAAAGAAGATTGGTATAACACGGTTGATGATATCTCCATTTTTGCATTTATACAGGGCTATCCATACAAAGTTGATACTACTGCTTATAATGAGTACGCCTTTGTAGGTACACGATTACATTATCAAAATCCTATATATGCGGGTGTAGTAGATAATGAACGCCGCTTCTGGTCTAAATCATGTAATTACAACTATAAAGTAAATGAAATTTATTCAACTAAAAAACAGGCCGCAGCTGCTGGATACAGAGAGTTATCTTGTTTGAATGGTAATTAAGTGGCGAATTATGAGAAAAAATTTTCTGTTAAGAATAGCGATATAACTTTTATAGTATTCCCAGTGGGACCACTCTCCGAGAAACAAAATAGGCGCACTGACTCATTAACGAGTCAGTGCGCCTATTTGTCATTTCGAGCGACTATAATTGTAATATGGCACCTCAAATGGAAATATTGGTTAACGAAACTTTTTACAATATATACAATAATGTGAGCCTTATAAAGAAAGGAGAAAGTCATGGCCATTATGTATCGTTGTCCAATGTGTGGGAAAATAATTTTGTATAATAGCAGTTATTTTGAACAATACCCAAACCCAATCTATCTACAAGCATCCAATATTCCTACATCTGCAAATGATTATCTTGTTCAAAATGGAACTATCAGGCCTCATTCTATACCGGTACCTGAGCTTCCTAGCCTTAAGGGAAAGCAGATTCGAACAACAATACAAAACTTAGGTACTGTTACTGCATGTGTAGGTGATTATGATGCTAGCCGAAATCGTGTGGAGCTATCAAATATTACAAGTGTTTCAAATGGTGTAAACCACGGTGATATGGATTTTCTACCAGAAGAGTTAGTCGGATATAAAGTCATTAATCAAACATGCCCTGGTCCTGGTACAGGTGCAGGTACAGGTACCACAGATACAAGGGGTGATGCAGGTAAAGTAGAAACAACTGTTATAAGAAAAACTATTGCTTCATTAGACCTTCCTCATGGATGGAGAATGAAAAGATATCGTGCTTACCTAGATGTAACAGTACCTGTAGTCATTAGGGACCAAGCACAAGATATTTTAGATAGATGCATGAAATCAGCTACAGATAGTGCTATCGCGTATATGGTTCCATATGTTGCTGCAGCTGCAGCATCATTTAATCCTGGACCAATTGTTTCTGCTCTTCCTGGAGCTGGAGCAGAAGCGTTGAAAAAATTTACTATATGTGTTGGAAGTAATCCGATTATTTACCCATACATCGCCAACAATACAATCAAAGTGTCTGCAGGTGCGGGTTGGGATTAACGTGTACAGCGGAGTTACTAGGTCCGATATATGCGGGTGTAGTAAATAATGAACGCCGCTTCTGGTCTAAATCTTGTAATTACAACTACAAAGTAAAAAAAGGCGCACAACTCATTCACGAGTCAGTGCGCCTTTTTGTCATTTCGAGTAATTACAATTGTAACTTAGTACTAGAAATAGATGTTGATTTGAAATAAAGTCGTACCGTTTATAAAAAAGATGTTTAAAATAAAGTTATACCGTTTGTAAAAAAGTTGCACCGTTTTACCCCTTTTTGATGTAAGAATTCTAAGTGAGTTTTAATCAAACTTTTTTATAAAAAATAACTCCTTCACAAAATTAAATCCATCCATTTTGATTAATCTTT